>CAXBYZ010000005.1:0-51406 GCA_963980215.1 uncultured bacterium
AAGTTGTTGATAATTCTATTGATCCAGATTACCGAAGTACTGGGGTTTTCATTGATTTTGCCGTTTTTACCTTTTTATGCTCAAAGTTTGGGAGCGAGTCCTTTGATGGTATCTTTAATTTTAAGTTTGTTTTCGTTGCTACAGTTTATATCTGCTCCAATTTTGGGTAGACTGAGTGATGTTTTTGGGAGAAAGCCTTTACTGATTGCTTCGCAAGTATCTACTTTTATTAGCTTTTTAGTTTTGGGTAGAGCGACGACTTTGGGGATGATTTTTTTGTCTAGAGCGATTGACGGAGCTTTGGGGAGTAATTACACAATTGCTCAAGCCTACATTAGTGATATTTCGAGCAAAAAAGATAGAAGCAAAGCTTTTGGGATTTCTGGGATGGCTTTTGGGTTTGGTTTTTTGATTGGTCCGGCTATTGGTGGTTATTTGTCTAGATTTGGGTTTAGTGTACCAGCTTTTGTGGCAGCGGGAATTGCTTTGGTAACGATAGTATTAACTGCTTTGTACTTGCCGGAGACAGTGAAGAGAGAAAAAGAATTGGAAAAGATAAAGATTATTGATCTGAAAGTTTTTAGTAAATATTTAACTAACAACAAGACAGTGCGGCCGTTGATGATACTCTTGACATATAGCTTGACCCATGTGATTTGGTCGAGTAATTTTGCTTTGTATTTTGATAAAAAAATTGGTTTTACGGCTACAGAAGTTGGTTGGATACTGGCTTATGTGGGTTTGATTAGTATATTTATACGAGGATTTTTGTTGGGTCGGTTGGTGGATTTGTGGGGAGAGGTAAAAGCTAAAAAGATGGGAATGGTGTCGATTTTTGTGGGCTTGATTGGAATGATGATTGTGCCTAGCGTGTGGTGGATTTTGCCAATAATTACCTTGTTTGCTTTTGGAAGTGGGCTGGTAAGACCACTGATGATGGGGGCTGTTTCTAAGAGTGCGAGCGAGTCTGAGCAGGGGGCAGTGATGGGGGTGGCTAACTCGATTGGGAGTGTGGCTCAGATTGTAGGTCCAGTTGCAGGCGGGTATTTATTAACCCACTTTTTTCCTGAAAGTGTGTTGTTGTTGTCTTTAGGGGTGATTAGTTTAGGGATGTTGATTATTTTTATAAAAGGGAAGGTGGTAGAATAGGATTATTAGGAAAGATAGATGATAAAGATCAATAAAAAATGCCTAGCTGCCTTGATGTCAGTAGCTTTGTTGGGAGTTGTATTTTTATTTGGAACTTTTTTTGTTAGTAGTTTGTGGATAGGAAATAGTGTGAGAGAGAAGTGCGAAGTTGCTAAGGCAAGTTATGGTAAGGATTGCGTGGAGAGCTTGATGATGACTTTTGAAGATGAGGAGAATTCTTACCGAGAAAGAAATAGGGCTGTTTGGGCTTTAGGACAGATCGGAGATAGACGAGCCTTGGAGGTAATTTACAAGTATTATACTGGTGAGATACCAGAAAGAGAGCCAGTTAATGAAAAGTTGAGTCAGTATGAGATGAAGAAGGCGATTAAGTGGATTGATGGAGGATTTAATGCGACGGCTTGGGTGTGGAGAAGAAGTTTTTATTAAGTAGTGGAGAATATTATGACAAAAATTATAAAGAAAAAGAAAATTTATTCAACTCCTTTTGGGGAGTATATTCAAAAATTAGATCAGATTGATAAGGGGGTAAGAGATACTGATGAGTATGGGTCGATGTTGATCTTAAGTTTGGTGGAGGAAATAGGAGAGATGGCTCGAGCTTATTTGGCGGTTCATGGCAGAAAGAAGACAAACTTGGCAGCCCAAAGAGATGAGACTTATGAGCAAGAGTTGGGAGATATTATGCTGGCAATTTTGAGATTTGCTAGAATTAAAGATATTAATCTGCATGACAGGTTGATGTATTCTTTGAAAAAAATTGAAGGCAGAAAGAGTCAGCCTAAAAAGTAGAGAAAATTTGTATTATTGGCAATAGGACTGGCGAGATTGGTAAAAATGGGTATAATTTATGTTTATGAAGTTATACGAGCCAACAAAAGAACTAGAATTGGCTGAGGGAGTGTTTAAGACGTCAATTAAGGGATTGTGGTATGTAGAGAGAAAGCAGTTTGAGGATGAAAGAGGTTATTTTGCTGAGGTGGGACATACTCATAAACTGGAAAATTTGAGCGGGGAAGAGTTCAAAGTTAAACAAATTAATCACTCACAATCTAAACAGAATGTGGTTAGAGGAATGCATGCGGAAGACTGGAAGAAGTTGATTTTTGTAACCACCGGGGTAAGCTTTTCGGCGATGGCGGATGTAAGACCTGAGTCGGATACCTTTAAGCAAGTGGTGAACTTTAAACTAGGATTTGGAGAAGGAGCTTTAAAAGGAGGTTTGTTTATTTCGCCTGGGATTGCCAATTCGGTGTGTGTGCTAAAAGGCCCAGTAGAGTATATCTACTTGGTGGATAAGTTGTATAAAGACAGAGATCCGGCTGGGGATGTAGCGGTATCGATGTTTGATAAAGATCTAGCAATTGAGTGGCCATTAAAGAGAGAAGAGATGATTATCTCAAAAAGAGATACAGAGGCAGTGACTCTAAGAGAGAAGTTTCCAGATAAGTTTTAAAGAGGTGAAAGAGATTGGATAGTTTATTTGTATTAAGATTGAGGTATGAAAAAAAGTATTAGTGAGTTAAGCGATGAGAAGATAGTGGGGATTGTTTGTGGTGAAGATCAAGAGCAGTATGCTGAGCTGGTGAAGAGATATGAGGAAAAACTATTAAGGTATGTGCGGTATATGATTGGAGATAGGGAAGCGGATGAGGTAGTTCAGGAGACTTTTATTAAAGCTTTTGTTAAGTTAAGAAGCTTTGATGAAAAGAGGGGCAAGTTTTCTAGTTGGATTTATAGAATTTCTCACAATGAAGCGATGAATAAGATCAAAAAGAAAAAGCATGTGAGTTTGGATTTTAATGATTGGCTAAAAGAGATATTGCCAGGCAAGGTAAATGTGGAGGTGGAGTATGAAAGACAAGAAGAGAAGGAGATGGTAAGAAGATGCTTGAATGGAACAGATTTGATCTATCGATCGGTGCTGTCTCTTTATTATCTTGAAGACAAGTCTTATGATGAGATTAGCGAAATTTTAAAGATACCGATGGGAACAGTGGGGATAAGGCTGAGGCGAGGGAAAGAAAAGATGAAGGAAATTTGTAATAATAATATATGACTAAAAAGATCAATAAAACCGCTCAGGCGGTGATGAAAAAAATTAAGGCCAATAAAGTTCAGATGAAGCCAAGGGCTTATTTTGTGCTTGGCTCAATGTTGTTGGGAGTGGGGATTGTGGGGATGTTGGCTTTAACGGTGATGATAATGGGGGCGGTATTTTTTCACCTGCGAATGCAAGGAGCTTTTGGGTATTTGAGAATGGGTAAGCCGGGGATTGAATTTTTTGTGAGAATGTTTCCCTGGAAACTGGTGGGGTTGAGCTTGGTGGGGTTTATTGGAGGGTTTATGATGTTAAAAAAGCATGACCAAGTTTATAAAGTGGGGATTGGTTGGTTGGTTTTGGGAGCGGTGGTAACTGTTTTGGGGTTGGGGTTTTTGGTTGATAGAGTTGGAGTGAATGATCGATTAAGAGAACATAAACCTTTAAAGAGGATGTATGAGATGAGATTTGAAGATAGAGAAAAGACTATAGAGGAGATGATGGGTCAGGGAAGTAGAACCTTTAGAAATAGCAGAGTGAAATAAATATCATTATTTAAATGTATTATTAAGGTATGGTAGAAAAATTGTTAAAGAAAATAAGATTAATAAATGGGTGGTTTAAGGCTTTATCAAAGATTAAAAAAATCGGGTTAGTGTTGGTGATAGTGGCGGTGGGATTGTTATTAGGGTTTGGATTAAGTAAGGGCGAAGAAGAAATTGTTTATCAAACTGAAAAAGCAAAGATGGGTTCGATTACTCAAGTGGTGTCTGAAACTGGAGAGATAATGAGTACGGGGAGGACGGAAGTGAGCTCGACTATTACTGGAATTGTCGAGGAAGTATATGTCGATAATGGTGCTGAAGTTTATCGAGGTCAGAATTTATTTAGAGTAGTTAGTAGTGCGACTGAAGCAGAGAGGACCCAAGCTTATTCAAACTATTTAACTGCCAAGAATAATTTAGAAACAGCTTATCGAAATAAAGATACTTATGAGTCAGATATGTGGGTGGCTCATGAAGATTATGAGACTAGAGCAATTGATCCAGATAAAGCTGAAGATGATCCAGTTTACATTGAGACTAATCGAGACTGGTTGGCGGCTGAACAAAAATATTTAGATCAAGAGCAAGTGATCGATCAGGTAAAAGCGGCAGTGGCAAATACCTGGCTTGATTATCAGGCTACCATTGATGGGATAGTAACTGCTCCAATTGGCGGCAAGATAGCTAATTTAAGTGTAGCGATGGGGCAAGAAGTAAATAGTGCAGATGCGGCTTTGATGGTGGTGAGTAATCAAGAAACTTGGGTGGAGCTTTCTGTGAGTGAGTCTGATGTAATTAAGTTGGAGCCTGATCAGAAGGCCGAAATTCAAGTAGATGCTTTGGGAAATGAAAAATTTGGAGCGGTAGTAAAGAGAGTGGATGAGGTTGGAACGGAATCGAGTGGAGTGGTGACATTTAAGGTTTATTTAGTATTAGAAGAGTCGTCGATGATGATTCGTCCAGCAATGACGGTTCAAGTAGAAGTTATTACTGAGAATAAAGAAGGAGTGTTGGTAGTGCCAGATAAGGCAGTGAAACCTTATCAGGGTGGTAGAGCAGTTCAAGTGTTGAGCCAAAAAACTGGTCAGATTGTTTATAAGCCAGTGGAGGTTGGAGTTGAGGGAGAGGTGTATACAGAAATTGTAAGTGGGATTAAAGAGGGTGAAGAGGTGGTTGTGGGTCAATCGAGTAGTAGTTTGAAACAGGGTGGGGTAAATGGAGGGATTATTCCTGTGCCTAGGAGCGGTGGCGGCAGCTTTCATTAGGTATGAAAAAGCCGTTAATTAGCTTTGATAAGATTACTAAGACATATATAACCGGGCCGGTAGAGTATCAGGCGCTAAAAGGGGTAAGTTTTAAGATTGATAAAGGTGAATTTGTTAGCATTATGGGGCCGTCTGGGTCTGGTAAATCAACCATAATGAATATCATGGGAGCTTTGGATACACCAACCACTGGAAAGTATAAATTAAGAGGAAAAGATATTTCAAAATATAGTGAAGATGAATTGGCTGGGATTAGAAATAAAGAGGTGGGGTTTGTGTTTCAGTCATTTAACTTATTGCCAAGAACGACAGTGCTTAAAAATGTAATTAGGCCGATGATGTACGCGGGGATAAAGAAAGAAGAGTGGGAAAAACGAGCCGTTGAGAAGTTGGCGTTGGTGGGGTTGGTTGATAAGATGGACAATTTATCTAATCATTTATCTGGAGGACAGATTCAGAGAGTGGCGATTGCCAGAGCTTTGGTGATGAATCCATCAATAGTAATGGCAGATGAGCCGACTGGAAATTTGGACACTAAGACAGCTGAAGAGATAATGACTACTTTGAGTCGATTAAATAAACAGGGGACAACTGTGGTGGTGATTACTCATGAAGAAAACATTGCTGAGTTTACCGAAAGAATGATTAGGGTAAAGGATGGAGTGGTGGAAGAAGATAAAGTAAAGAAGGAGATGTAAATGGAGCTGGCTGAGTTATTTTTGTTAGCGATCGAAGCTTTGAGGAGAAATGTAGGCAGAACTTTATTAACCATGCTGGGGATTATTATTGGAATTGCTTCGGTAATTACGATTATGTCTTTGGGGAAGGGTTCAACAAAGTCGATTGTAGACAGTATCTCGGCTTTTGGAGCTAATGTATTGACGGTTTCGCCAGGAAAAGCCAGACGAGGTCCAGGCGGGGAGAGCAGTACGGTAACAACTTTGGTAAGTGATGATGCAAAAGAGATTGAAAAACTAAGTAACGTGGAGGCAGTTAGCCGAGTGGTGAGTAAATCAAAAACCATTACAGCCAATAGTGAGTCGGAGAATGTTTTGGTGAGGGGAGTAGACGCTGTTTATAGTGAGATTCAGTCTTTGGAGTTTTTGAGTGGAGGTTTTTTTAGTGATGGAGATGTGAGTAGTGCGGCAAAGGATGTAGCTTTAGGCGATGAAGTGGTTGAAGAATTATATGGAATTGGCGCGGAAGAGTTTGTAATTGGAGAGACGATAAGAATTGATAACCGGGTGTTTCAAGTTGTGGGAGTGATTAAAGAAAGTGGTGAGGCAGTGGTGCCGGTAACAACGGCTTCAAGTATTTTGTTTGGTCAAACTCATTTAGACAGCATTAGCGTGAAGATGATAGAGACTGATTTATCGAGCATTTTAGAGACCGAGATTGAGAACCTACTGCTTGATCAACATGATATTGATGAGGTGGCGGCAGCGGATTTTAATATTAGAAATTCGCAGAGCATGGTAGACACGATCAGCAGCGTGACAGGAACCTTGACGGCTTTGTTGTCTGGAATAGCGGCTATTTCTTTGGTGGTAGGAGGAATTGGGATAATGAATATTATGTTAGTGACAGTAACCGAGAGAACCAGAGAGATAGGTTTACTTAAAGCCTTGGGAGCTAAGTATAGGGATGTTTTGAGCCAGTTTTTAATTGAGGCAGTGGTGTTGACGATTCTAGGGGGATTGATTGGGATGACCTTGGGAATTTTAGTAGCCTTGGTGGCTTCAAGGGCGATGAGTATTCCGTTTGTGGTGACTTTAAGCTCGATTGGTTTATCGGTAGGAGTGTCGGTAGGAGTGGGAGTGTTGTTTGGATGGTATCCAGCTAAGAAAGCGGCAAAGTTACACCCGATTGATGCGCTAAGGTACGAGTAGTTTTTGGTAGGAGGTTGAAATATTTGGATAGTCTAAGTTGTATTAGTAGTAGATAAAAAATATAAATTTTAAGGAGGTGAGAAAGATTATGAAAAAATTATTAATAGTAGCTGTAGCTTTAGGAGTATTTATGGCCACAGGTGTTTTAAGCACAGGTCAGGTTAGAGCGGATGAAGTTAATAAGCAACCTTTTTGGCAAAGGGTTGCTGAAAAATTTGGTCTAAATCAAGACGAAGTGCAGACTTTTGTTCAAGAAGAAAGAGGTCAAAGAAGAGAGCAAATGCAAGCCAATAGGGAAGAAAAGTTGGATCAGGCGGTTAGCGATGGAGTGTTAACTTCTGAACAAAAAGAGGCCTTGGAGGTGAAACACGAAGAGATGCGGCAAGAGCGAGAAGCTAATCGTGAAACCCACAAAGCAGAGATGGATAGCTGGTTTGAAAGCCAGGGTATTGAACATGAAACTTTGATGAACTACATGGGTGGACCAAGAGAAGGAGTGAGAAGAGGTTTTAGGGGCAAATAAAGCCAAAAACCATCGACGAGTGCACAGGCTAGGTACCAGCCTGTGTCGTCGTGTTAAGATGGGAAGATGAATAAAATAACATTTTCTTTATTGTTTGGAGTGATTGTTTTGGGAAGCTGGTGGCTGTATAAGCAAACCCGGGTGAGAGATGGTTTTGTGGAGGTAAAAGTTGGAGAAGCTAAGTTACATGTGATTGTTCGAGATACGATGGAGGGGAGAAGTAAGGGGTTGTCTGGAGTGGAGAAGCTGAAGAGTGATGAAGGGATGTTGTTTGTGTTTCCGGTGGCTAGTAAGTATTCATTTTGGATGAGAGAGATGAAGTTTGATTTGGATTTTGTGTGGATTAAAGATGATCGGGTGGTGGAGATAACTGAGAATGTTTCGGCTACGGGAGGAGTGAAGAGTAGGGTTGGTCCCAGTGAAGCGGTAAATAAGGTTTTGGAAGTAAATAGTGGCTGGGTGAAAAAACATGGGATTAAAGTCGGAGATAGGGTAAAGTACTAGGATGAGCTTATTTCAAACCAAAGAGTATCAAGAATTGTTTTTAAAACACTTTGGGGGTGAGGTACTCTGGACGGAGTATGGAGGCTTTGAAGTGATTGATAATCGGGTGGTGTTGTTGGGGATGAAGCCGATCTTAGGAAAAGAGGAAGTGACGGATTATGGAGATATTGTGGCTGAAGATAAAAAGCAAGCCTGGAAAGAGTTGATTAAAGAGTTTAACAAGAGGGGAGTAAAAAAACTCCAGCTTGATTATGTTAGAGAGGATAGCGAGACAATTAAGGCCTTAAAAGGCCTGCAGGGATGGACCCTGCAGGTGGAAAAACAGGAGGTGGCACCGTATATTGAGTTGCCGGAATCTTGGGATGAGTACTTATTATCTTTAGAGCGAAAACAGAGAAAAGAGTTGAAGCGAAAGATTAGAAGATTGGAAGAAAAAAACTCGTTTTATCAGTGTAAGCCGGAGACGGTAAGACAAGATTTTGAGGAGTTTGTGAAGTTACATCGACTTTCTGATCCTGATAAAAATAAGTTTATGAGTGAGAAGATGAAAGAGTTTTTTTGGGCGGTAAAAACTTGTAAGTTTCCCGGTTGGCAGTCACATCTTTGTTTTTTGAGGATTGATAAAAAAGTGGTGGCCAGTGTGATGACGTTTGAGAGTGATGATGAAGTGTGGTTGTATAACTCTGGTTATGATCCTGAGTTTAGTTACTATAGCGTGGGGTTATTATTAAAATCTTATAAGATAAAAAAGGCGATTGAGGATGGTAAAAAACGATATGATTTTTTAAGGGGAAATGAGAGGTATAAGTATGATCTGGGGGCTAAGGATTTGCAGTTGTATCAGATAGTGATTGAGTGGTAATACTCCTACTTGACTGGTAGGAGTTTATTGGGTAGACTTTTGATATGAAAAAGATGGCGATGGCAATTGGTTTAATAGTAGTGATAGCGGGAGCCTTTGTGGTTGGGACTCAAAGAGTAGATGAGTGCCAGGGAAGTACTTGTGTAGTTGACATGGAAGAGATTGAAACTGAAGAAGTTGAGTTAAGCGAGAGTGGAAGATACGTTGAGTACTCTGAGTTGGCTTTGGCAACTGCGAGAGAGAGGGGTAGGGTATTGTTATTTTTTAAGGCCAATTGGTGTTCAACTTGCGGAGTTTTGGATAAAGAAATAATCGAGCAATCTAGTGAAATACCAGAGGATGTGACGATTTTAAAGGTTGATTTTGATAACAACAAAGAGTTGGTAAAAAAGTATCAGGTAATTATTCAACATACTTTGGTGCAGATTGACAAAGATGGAAATGAGTTAGTGAAGTGGGTGGGTGGAGATTTGGAGATGATTAAAAATAAAGTAGTGTAGAGGGAAGGAAAAGAGATAAGAAGTACTGTGTTAAACTAGGCTTATGTGTTTTGCGGTGCCTCTACAGATAAAAGAGAAAAAAGGAGATAAATTTGTGATGGAGAGTGGTCGAGTGGTGAAGAGTTTAGTTAAGGGAGTAAAGATAGGAGATTACTTGATTTGCCAACATGACATGGGAGTTGATAAACTAAGTAAAGCTGAAGCACAAAAGATGCGAAAAGCTATTAAAGGAGTTAGTGATGATATGCAAGCAAGGGATTAAGTTAGCTTTGCTAACAGCTATAATTTCTGGAGTGTCGGTGTTTGTGAATAGATATGCTGTTAAGGCTGTGGGAGACCCCTTGGTGTACGCGACGGTGAAGAATCTAGGAGTGGGGTTGTTGATGGCGGTTTATTTAGCCAACAAGAGAGTAAATTTGAGAGCAATAACCAAGAAAGATTGGGTTAAGCTGGTAGCTATTGGAGTGATCGGGGGATCTTTGCCTTTCTATTTATTTTTTAAGGGGTTACTTTTAGCTGAGTCGGCTAAGGCGGCCTTGATTCATAAAACCCTAATTATTTGGATAGCAGTGTGGGCAGTACCAATGTTGAAGGAAAAGATTTCTTTAAAACAACTTGGAGCTTTGGGATTGATACTAGTTAGTAACTTTATAATTGGAGGAGTGGGAGAGTGGTCGTGGGGAGTGGGAGAGTGGATGATCCTTGGAGCAACGATTTTGTGGGCGATTGAAAATGTGGTGGCTAAAGTTACTTTAAGAAAAGTTGAAGTAGATGTGATAGTGGGAGCAAGAATGATTTTAGGATCAATTTTATTGCTTATGGCAACGACTATGACAGGTAAATTAAACTTAATTTTTAAACTTTCTTTATCTTCATGGGGGATGGTGTTAGTGACAGTTATTTTACTCGGGGGATATGTGATGAGCTGGTATCGGGCAATAAGTAAAGCGCCGGTGACTTTGGTGGCTAGTGTGCTTAGTTTGGGAGCAGTGGTAACCAACATATTATCTAGTATATTTATTACTCGAAACTTAAGTGTAGGGATGTTACAGCAGACTATTTTATTAGTAGCGGGAGTGTGGTTTTTTAGTTTGGAGGTAAGAAAAAATGCAGGGAATGCTAAGGTGCGCTCGGTACGCATTTAGTCCAAATAAACTAAAGTACTGTGGCCCAAATGATAAAAACTTTCAGTTGTTTTCTCATATAACAGAGGGAGTAGAAGACCAAGGATTGGTAGAAATTTTGGATGATTTTTCGGCGATGTATCCATACTTGCAGTTAATAGCGAGAGAAAATAATATTGTTGACCCCTTGGACGAGAGAGTAGTAGAAGCCTACTGGATAGGAAATGAGTTGCTAGAAGGAGTGAAGTCAAAAGGATTTTTTGATTACTTGAAAGAGGGAAAGTATACAAAAGAGAAAATTAAGCCAAAAGACTTAAAGTGGATAGTAGATAAAGTACCGATGGGGGCTAAGGTACACCATAGCTTCCATGTATTTAATGTTTGGAGTAAAACTGACCATGAAGCAAAATCTCAGATGGTGTCGACTATGAATAGTTGTCGAATTTCTTGGGGGGAGATAAAGAGCAAGGAAAAGAGTAAGCTTAAAGTGAAGACACAAGAGTTGGTTTATGAAGAAGGTAAGTTGAAGTTAGTGCCAAAAAAAATACGAGAAGTAAGTTGGAGGATTGGAGACAAGGAGTTGATTAAAGATATTAAGAAAGGGGATTTGATAACTATTCATTGGGGTTGGGTGTGTGAAAAGGTGAGTAAATTCCAGGTTCGGAACCTGGAAAAGTATACGGAGTATCATTTGAGTTTGGCAAATTTAACCATATGAAAGTATCGGTGTTTGGAAATCCGGATGTAAAGATTGACAGTTTGGTAGTTGGGTTGGTGTCGGAATTGAAACTAAGATTGCCGGAGGTGGAGTTTATTGTTGAGGATCCAAGCGAGGGGTTAAAACCGCCGAAGGATGGAGTGTGGGTGATTTTGGATGTGGCGACGGGAATAGATGAGATAAAGGTGTTTGAGGATCTTTCTAAGTTATCAGCGACAAGAAAATCTAGCTTGCATGATTATGATGTTGCTATGGAGCTTCTCTTATTAAAGAAGATTGGAAGATTGGTCAAGGTAAAGATAGTGGCGGTGCCGATTGAGATGGAGAGAGAGAAAGCCTTTAAAGAAATTATTAATATTCTTGAATCTTCTTGAGTCTTGAGTAAATTCCAGGTTCGGAACCTCGAATTTAGTTCCAGTTGATGGTGAGGAAGTGGGCGGCGCAGGACATGCAGGGGTCGTAGGCACGGATTAGTACCTCGATTTCGTGTTCGAGCTCTTCTTTGAGCTTAGCTGGTAGAGAAGGTTCCGAACTAGGTCCGACTAGGGTCGGACTCGCAAGAGTACTTGCTGAAGTTGCGGAACCCAACTTATTCTCGACTAAGAGTTTGATATCGTTCTCGATGTTTAACTGGTTTTGGCCGGTGGGAACTAGAATTTCGGCATCTTTGACTAGATTGTTTTCTATAGTGAGACGGTGATAGAGAATGCCTCGGGGGGCTTCGACGACACCAAAGCCGGTGCCTGAAGTTTTGGTAGCTTTAATTAGAGGCTCAAAGGTGAAGGTGGTAGAAGAAAGAATTGCCAAAGAGTCGTCTATAGCGTTTAGGATTTCGATTGCCTGAGCTAAGTTGTTGTGAAAGATGTTTTTAGAGGGAAATAAGTCAAGGGTTTGAACAATATCTGTTTGGGTCTTTTGATTTAGGGCCTTTTTGTTTAGGTTAAGTCTTGCTAAGGCACCGGTCATGTAGAAGCCCTGTTTATAGGTGTAGGCGGCGGCGTGAGAGTACTTTAGGTCTTTGTGTTCTAGTTGGCCTCGGTATTCTTCTGAAGGGATGTCGATACCATCAGTGCTAACTACTCGACCCTTGATGTATGAGTAGGTGGGGTCATTTAGGGCTAGATAGGGGATTTTTTGGAGTTGTTTGAACTTGGAGTTGGCAAAGATTTTGATTAATCTTAAAACAGCGGGGCGGATGTTTTTTAGCTTGGTGACGACGTCTTTTGCTTTGGATTCTTCTGGAAATTTAGTGAAGCCACCGACCATGGGGAGGGGGGCATGAACTGATCTACCCCCGGTAAGGATAGAGAGTTGGTTACCGGCATCTTTAACTTCGAAGGTGTCGTGAAGGAGTTGGTGTTGGTGATCGTCTTTTTCATCAAAATCTAGAATAGAAGCTTTGTCGTATAGATCTGGTAAAACAAAGACATAGAGATGAAGGGCGTGGTCTCTAATAATAAGACCGTTGTTGACTAGACGTCGAAGAGTTTGGGTTTGGGTTGAAGGGGTGATGTCTAGGGCCTGTTCGACAGCTTCGATGGCAGCCATGATGTGGGCATTTGAACAAGTGCCACAGATGCGGGCTAGTAAAGCGGGGGCGGCAAGAGCTGGCTTGCCTTCGATAGCTTTGGTGTAGAAACGTTTGTACTCGGTGATTTTAAAGTGACACTTGGTGACTTTATTATCTTTGATAGATAGATCTAAACCAGCGGCCCCTTCGATTTTACAAATCTCTTCGAGTGATAGATCTAAATTTACTTGATGCATACTATTATTTAGTTAATTATGTTTCGTCTATCATTTTTTTCAGCACCACAAGTTCGTCACTCCTGCGGTGACGACTTCTTGCGTTCTCGACTTGCTGACCCTTCGGGTCCAAGCTCAGCAAGTCTGCGAAAGCTGCTGTTGAAAAAAGATAAACTGCAACATTAATAATTAACTGCATTATTTATTTTTCTCAATTAATTGATTGATGTAGTCAATAAATAATTGTTCGTTCATGGGGCAACCGGAGATTTGGTGATCGACTTTGACTATATCTGCTGGAATTTTAACTTGGTCAGCATACTTGAATCTTTCTAGGATGAATTTGATCTCGGCTTGTTGTTTGTCATTAAATTGGTTGCGTTGAGCTGAGGGTTGGCCGGTAACGGCACAAGAACCAATAGCCACGACAGTTTTGGCTAGCTTTCTAATTTGTTTTAGTTTTTCTTCTTGATCTTTGGCGGAGATAGCACCTTCGACAAAAGCAACATCCATGGGTCCGAGTTTGGGAGATTTTCTGAAAACTTTAGCGTACTTGAAGTCTAGGCGGGGGAGCCAGTCTTTGTAGTGGTTGTTTAAGATCTCGGTCATTAAGATGGTTGAGTCTTCGCAGCAAGTAAAAGTAAACCAGCCAATAATTAGCTTATTCATATGATTAGTCTATCAGATTTTGCTTCGCTTGACAGCTTGGAGGGTGGCGGATATATTGATGGGACTGATGGAATTTAGTTTAAGTTTGCAGTTATCACACGCAACTGAGATGGCAGCTATAGGAGCGGCGAGAGCGGCGGGATTTGGAGATAAAAATAAAGCGGACAAAGCAGCGGTTAAAGCGATGAGAGAGTTTTTTAACGAGGTGGATTTTAATGGGCGAGTGGTGATTGGCGAGGGAGAAAAAGATGAGGCACCGATGTTATATATTGGTGAAAAACTAGGAACCGGAAAAGGTAAGGCGGTAGATATTGCGGTGGATCCACTAGAGAATACTACGGCTACTTCTAAACTTGATGGTAGAGCTATTTGTGTCTTGGCGGCAAGTGAAAAAGGGGGTTTATTCCATGGTCCGGAGATGTATATGGATAAGTTGGTAGTGGGACGGGAAGCCAAGGGTAAGGTTTATTTGGATGAGAAACCAAAGAATAACTTAAAGGTGATTGCAAAAGCCTTGGATCGTGAGATTCGGGACTTGGTGGTAGTGATTTTGGATAGAGACAGGCATGAGGAGCTAGTGGCTAGGGTGCGGGAAGCCGGGGCGAGAGTGAGATTAGTGCCGGCGGGGGATTTAACTCCGGGGATTGCGGCTTGTATGCGAGGAACTGGCGTACATGCGGTGATGGGAATTGGGGGAGCGCCTGAGGGAGTGTTGACGGCGGCGGCGATGCAGTGTTTGGGTGGGGAAATTCAAGGTAGGTATTGGCCGAAAAATGAAGAGCAGGTGAAGAAGATGAAGCGTTTGAAGATGGATAGAAACAAAATATATTCTCAGGATGAGTTGGCTAGTGGTAAAGATATTATCTTTTGTGCTACCGGAGTGACTGATGGGAATTTACTTAAAGGAGTGAGGTTTTTTGGTGGGGGAGCCAGAACTCATTCGTTGGTAATGAGTACTAGTTCAGGTAAGATTAGATTTATTGATACCACCCACGTGTTTGATAAAAAATTAGTGGATTATAGATTATAAAAATATTAAGGAGAGTGTATGCAATACAAAGATAAATTGATTGAAACGGCAAAAAAGATGGTGGCTAAGAGTAAGGGGATTTTGGCGGCCGATGAAAGTACAGGAACGATTACCAAGAGACTGGATAGTATTGAAGTGCCATCAACAGAAGAAAATAGAAGGAAGTATCGAGATTTATTGCTGAGTACTCCTGAAATGGAGAAGTATATAAGTGGGGTGATATTGTTTGATGAAACCATGAGGCAGAAAAGCGATTCGGGGGAATTGTTTCCAGAACTTTTATTGAATAAAGGAGTGATCCCGGGAATTAAAGTAGATAAGGGGGCAAAGAATCTGCCAAATTTTCCTGGAGAGAAAATGACTGAGGGGTTGGATGGATTAAGAGAGAGGTTTGCTGAGTATGTAGAGATGGGGGCCGGATTTTCCAAGTGGAGATCGGTAATTGTGATTGGTGATGGAATGCCAACTGAGGAAAGTATTGATGCTAATGTTGACGGTTTAGTAAGATATGCGGCTTTGTCTCAGGAAGCGGGGATTGTGCCAATTGTGGAGCCGGAGGTGTTGATGGATGGAAGGCATAGCTTGGAGGAGTGTAAGGAGGTAACCAGTAGAACTTTAAAAAAGTTATTTGCAGAATTAAAAAGATACAGAGTTGAGTTTGAGGGTTTGATCTTGAAACCTAATATGATTGTGCCGGGTAAAGATTTCACGGATCAAGATAGTGTTGATGAAGTAGCCAAAGCTACAGTAGAGTGTTTTAGGGAGAATGTGCCGAGTGAAGTGCCTGGTTGCGTGTTTTTGTCTGGAGGTTTGAGCCCAGATGAAGCTTGTGTTCGATTGAAGGCAATTAATCAGGTGAGTGATTTGCCTTGGGAGCTAAGCTTTTCTTTTGGGAGAGCTTTGCAAGCAGAAGCCTTGCAAGCTTGGGGAGGCAAGACAGAAAATAGCCAGCTGATGCAGGAAGTGTTTATTAAGAGAGCTGAAAAAACTTCATTGGCTCGAGATGGTAAGTAAAGATGAATAAAAAGACGATTAGAGATATTGATTTGGCTAAAAAGAAGGTGTTGGTAAGGGTGGATTATAATGTGAGTTTGCTTGATGGGATTAGGGTGGGAGATGATACCCGGATTAGACAAACTTTACCAACTTTGGAGTACTTGATTGGTAAGGGGTGTAAGCTATTTTTGGTGTCTCATTTAGGTAGACCAAAGGGTGAGTGGATGAAGGAGTTTAGCTTAAAGCCGGTGGTGGAGCATTTGAGTAAAGTGCTTGGTAAAGAAGTGAGTTTATTTGAAGAAAGAGTGGGGTCTAGTGAGTTGATGAAAAGGGTAAATCAAACAAAAGAGGCTAGTGTTAATGTGCTGGAAAATATTAGGTATTATCAAGGTGAAGAGACAAACGAAAATGAGTTTGCCAAGAAACTGGCTAGTGTGGCTGAGGTCTATGTAAATGATGCTTTTGGGGTAGATCATCGAGCTCATGCTTCAACGGTGGGGGTGAGTAAGTACTTGCCGGCGGTGGCCGGATTTTTATTGGAGAAAGAGGCAGATATTATTGGTAAGGCGATTGAGAAGCCAAAGAAACCGATGGTGGCGATTATTGGGGGAGCTAAAGCAGAGACAAAAATAACTTTAATTGATCGATTGTTGGAGAAAGCGGATACTTTGATAGTTGGTGGTGGGGTGGCCAATACCTTTTTGAAGGCTTTTGGTTATGAAGTGGGCAACTCTTTGGTAGATGATGAGATGGTGGAGTTGGCTAAAAAATTGTTTTGGAAAGCCTCTCGAAGCCAGACCAGAATGTTGCTGCCAACTGATGTAGTTTTGGGTGATATAGAAAAAAATATACATAGTGGGGTGGTTTTAAGTGAGAAAATGCCAAAAGGGATGCAGGCTTTGGATATTGGCCCAAGAACTCAAGCAGAGTTTGGAACGGCAATTGCTGGAGCTTCAACTATTATCTGGAACGGGCCGATGGGGGTGTATGAGGATAGTCGGTATGTGACGGGGACAGATTTTGTTTATCATGCGATTGCTGAGAATAAAGATAGTTTATCTATTGTAGGCGGGGGAGACACCTTGGCGGCTTTGAAAGAGAAAGATTATTTGAAAACAATCGATCATGTTTCGACTGGAGGGGGGGCGATGTTGGAGTTTATTGAGAGAGGAACTTTGCCGGGGATTGAGGCGTTGCTGAGTAAATAGGGATGTGGTAAACTCCGACTATAAAAGGAGGAGTTATGTTAAAGATTTCTAGAGAAGTAGAGTTGGGTTTGCTGTTGGTGGTGGAGTTGGCTCGAAAGCCAAAACAAATACTTAGTTTAAAGGAGTGGGCGGAGAAGAGAGGTTTGCCATATCGATTTTTGAGTAAAGTGGCAGTGAAGCTAAAGAAAGCCAAGATATTGATCAGCAAAGAAGGGAGAGCTGGTGGTTATCTGTTGGCGAAAACGGCTAGTAAGATTAAGGTTGGGGAGGTGGTGAGGGTTTTTCAAGGTCCAGTGAAGGCGGTTAGGTGTTTGTCTGGGGGGAAGTGTGGCTGTGAAAGTTTTTGTGGGCATAAAGATTTGATGGAGAGTTTGAGCTTGGTAGTGGAAAAACAACTTGATAAAGTGAGCGTTAAAGACCTATGTTGATAGTTGATAATTTGGAGGTGAAAGTTGATAGGAAGAAAATTCTACAAGGACTGTCCTTGAAGGTGAATCTAGGGGAAGTAGTAGCGGTGATGGGTCCTAATGGATCGGGAAAGAGCACCTTGGCATATAGTTTAATGGGAGATTCAAAGTATGAAGTAACTGGGGGGAAAGTAAAGTTTGAGGGCGAGGATCTATTGAGACTATCTATAGACGAGAGAGCCAGAAAAGGAGTGTTTTTGGGTTGGCAAAATCCGGTGACGGTTAAGGGAGTGACGGTGGAGCAGATGCTTCGGGTGGTGAAGATGAATTGCCGGTGTGAAGTTTGTAAGAAGGATAAAAAATGCATGAATTTTAGCCAATTTAGGGAGTATTTAGAGCAAAAAGCATTTTGGTTAAAGATGGATAATAAATACTTAAGAAGAGGGGTAAATGAGGGTTTTTCTGGGGGAGAAAAAAAGAAGTTGGAGATTTTGCAGATGATGGTTTTGGAGCCAAAGTTGGCGGTTTTGGATGAGACAGACTCGGGGCTTGATATTGATGCTTTAAGAGTAGTGGCTAAGGGAATAAATAAGTGCAAGCAAGATAATCCAAAAATGGGAGTGTTGCTAATTACTCATTATCAGCGGATTTTAAAGTACATTAAGCCAGATAGAGTATTGATTGTAAAAGCTGGAAGGGTGATAAAGGAAGGGGATTATAATTTGGTAAATAAATTGGAGAAAGAGGGATATGAAGGGATTAAGTGAGCAAGTGATTAGGCAGATTAGCAAAAAGAAAGATGAACCTTTATGGATGCTTGATAAGCGCTTGAAGGCTTATAAAATATTTATAGAAAAATCTATGCCAAGCTGGGGGGCGGATTTGTCTGGAATTGATTTTAATAGTTATGATTATTTTAAGGAACCGGAGGTGTATAGAAAAAAGAAGTGGTCTGAGGTGCCTAAAAAGACTAAGGAAGTTTATGAAAAACTAGGGATTCCAGAAGTGGAAAGAAAGATGCTTTCTGGAGTAGGGGCGCAGTGGGATAGTGGAGTAGTTTATCAGAGTTTGAAGAAAAAATTGTCTGACCAAGGGGTGATTTTCTGTGACATGGATGAGGCGGTAACAAAGTATCCGGAAATGGTAAAAAAATATTTTATGACTAAGGTGGTTAATGCCTCTAATAATAAGTTTTCGGCCTTACATGGAGCGGTGTGGTCGGGGGGTAGTTTTGTTTATGTGCCCAAAGGAGTGAAAGTGATTGAGCCACTCCAAGCTTATTTTTTTATGAACTTAAAATCCGGAGGACAGTTTGAACATACTATGATAATCTGCGAAGAAGAGTCGAGTTTGGAGTTTATTGAGGGCTGTAGTGCGCCTCGTTATGCCCAAGAGTCTCTTCATGTGGGTTGCGTGGAGATTTTGGTGGGTAAGAGAGCAAAGGTAAGATACTCGACAGTACAGAATTGGAGCAAGGATGTGTATAACTTGCCGACCAAAAGAGCGATTGTGGAAGAGGGTGGGGTGATGGAGTGGATTTCTGGGTCTTTGGGTTCAAGAACAACTATGGTTTATCCAGCTAGTATTTTGGTGGGTAAAGGGTCTAGAGCTGACCATTTGAATTTGAGTTTAGCTAGTAAGGGGCAGGAGATAGATTCCGGAGGCAAAGCAATTCATGTGGCACCTGAAACAACTTCAAATATGATAGCTAAATCGATCTCCAAAGACGGAGGTAAGGCTACCTACAGAGGTTTAGTGAAGATACTTAAGGGAGCTTGTGATAGCAAAACTAATGTAAGTTGTGATGCTTTGATTTTGGACAAGGAGTCTAAGTCACACACATTTCCACATATGGAGATTGATGAGGATGAGGTAGTGGCTTTGCATGAAGCCAAGACGGGAAAGATTGCTGAAGAAGAGTTAACTTATCTGATGAGCAGAGGAATTAGTGAGGCGGAAGCAATGGCGATGATTGTGAATGGATTTATGGAGCCGATTGTGAAGAAGTTACCACTTGAGTATGCGGTGGAGATGAATCGACTGATAGAATTAGAAATGGAAGGAAGTGTAGGATAAAAATATGCTAAAAGTAGATAAGATAAAAAAAGATTTTGTGATTTTGGAGAAGCAGATAAATGGCAAGCGATTGGTGTACTTGGATAGTGCGGCCACAACTCAAAAACCAAGACAGGTGATCGAGGCAATGAAAAAGTACTACGAGAATCATAATGCTAATGTGCATCGGGGAATCCACCAATTATCTGAAGAGGCGAGCCAGATGTATGAAGAATCAAGAAGGGTAGTAGCGGAGTTTATTGGGGCGAAAAGTGATGAGCTGGTCTTTGTGCGAAATGCGACCGAAGGAATTAATTTGGTGGCCTGGGCTTGGGCCTTTGTTAACCTAAAAAAAGGCGATGAGGTATTAACGACTGAGATGGAGCATCATGCTAACTTGGTGCCGTGGCAACAAGTGTGTAGGCGATTGGGAGCAAAGTTGGTGGTGGCAGGAGTGACAGATGAAGGAGTTTTGGATATGAAGGATTTTAGGAAAAAACTTAGTAAGAAAACAAAGTTGGTGGCGGTAACTCAGGTTTCAAATACTACCGGAGTGATTAATCCGGTAGAAGAGATAATTAAGGTAGCCAAACAAGTGGAGGCTAGGGTCTTGATTGATGCAGCTCAAAGCGTGCAACACTTGGGAGTAGATGTGAAAAAACTGAAAAGTGATTTTTTGGTGTTTTCGGGGCACAAGATGATGGCTGGAATGGGGATTGGGGGAGTGTACTTGAAAAAAGAGGTGCAACGAGAGATGGGAGTGTTTCTAACCGGTGGGGGTATGATTAGCGAAGTTTATAAAGATAGAGCCGTGTGGGCAAGGGGAGTGGACAAGTGGGAGGCAGGCACACCTAGTGTAGCCGGGGCAGTTGGTTTGGCTGAAGCGGTGAAGTATCATCAAAACTTGGGGATGGAAGAGATTAGACGACACGAAGAAGAGTTAATGAGCTATGCCATAAAACGATTGGTAGAGATAAAAGAAGTGAAGTTGGTGGGGCCAAAGGATGTTAAAAATAGGAGTGGGGTGGTGAGTTTTGTTTATGACAAGGTTCATGCTCATGATGTGGCTGAGGTTTTAAATAGTGAAGGGATTGCGGTTCGAAGCGGACATCACTGCACCATGCCTTTGCATCAACGGTTGGGTTTGGTGGCGACCACTAGGGTTAGTTTTTATGTGTATAACGATAAAAAGGATGTGGATAGATTGATTGAGGGATTAGAAAAAGTGAAAGGAGTATTCATAAAATAATTATCAATTTTTTTAATTTCAAATTTCGTCAACCAGTTTTTTCAGGAAACACGTTCGTTCAGCCAGCGCTGAACGCCGTTCGGTCTCGTTTCAATTTTCCGACTAGAGTCGGAACCATGCAAATTGAAACTTCGAGAGTTCCTGAAAAAAGATTGACTGTATTTTCATTTAATAAATTATTTGTGTTATGGATATATATAGACAAGAAATACTAGATCATTTTAAGAATCCAAGAAATTTTGGTGATGTATCTAAAATGGATAGGGTAGCAGAAGAGATAAATGCCAGCTGTGGAGATAGGATAAAATTGGGGGTGAAGTTGAAAAAATTCGAGGTTACGAACCTCGAATATATTTCCGAAGTTTGTTTTTCGGGAGAGGGTTGTGCTGTTTGTATGGCGGCAACTAGCATGTTGACCGAGATGTTAAAGAATAAGAGTTTGAAAGAAGCGATGAAAATTGACCAAAAAAAGATGATTGAACAATTAGGGATCAAGATTAGTTCAGCTAGAATTAAATGTGCTACACTAGGGCTAGAAGTATGGCAAAAATTACAAAAAAATCTAATTTAGGAGAGTTGGTTCAAGCTTATCCAAAAGCAGGGCGGGTGTTGATGGAGGATTATGGTTTGCATTGCGTGGGTTGTGTGGCAGCTAGGTTTGATACTCTAGAAGAAGGGATGAAGATTCATGGTTATGATGATAAGGAGATTGAAAAAATGATAAACAAGCTACAAAAACTAGTGGAGGAGAAATGAATAAACCACAACAATTTAAAGCCAAAGTGAGTGAACATATTTTGATTAATGAGGCGTTTCAGTATATACAACTAGAGTTGTTGGAGCCATATAGAATGGCTTTTGAGGCCGGTCAGTTTGTATCTATAGACATTGGAGGAGGGGAGAGAAGAAGTTACTCGATTGCTTCAGCACCGGTAAATAATCATGGTGTAGAGATTTGTGTGGATGTGACTCCAGGAGGGAAGGGTTCTCACTTTCTTAAAGGTTTAAAACCTGGAGATGAGGTTAATTTTTTGGGACCGATGGGCCAGTTGGTTGTTGCCCCGCAAAGCTTAGCCGCGGAGCTAGTAGAAAAAAAATTATTGCTGGTGGCGACTGGCTCTGGAATTGCTCCATTTAGAAGTATGATCTTGGATCTTCTTGAGGAAAGAGAGGATAAAAGAGAAATAAGGCTGTATTGGGGATTAAGGAGCGTGAGTGATATGTTTTGGGTAGAGGACTTTAGGAGGTTGCATAAATTTCATGATAATTTTGATTTTACGATGTGTTTGAGTAAGCCACCTAAACATTGGCCCTTGAATGCTGGCCACGTAACTGAGTTGATAGATCAAGATATTAAGTTTGATGCTAACTGGGGAGTGTATTTGTGTGGGAATCAGCACATGATTAAGGATGTTTCTTCTTTGGTTGAAGGCAAAGGAGTACCAAAAGAGCAGGTTCATTTTGAGAGGTTTTTTTAAAGTATCCCATAATATTCTTGAGGAGTTCCTCTTGACAAGGTAAATCAAACTACTCTATGCTACCTCTGTAGTTAATAACTGCCCAAAATGAATGACTACAACTATTAATAAGGAGGTGAGCAAAAATGGCTTTTTCATACACAAACAAGAAGGGTGTAACCTACTATCTTCACTTTAAAGATGTAACTTTACGTGGAGGTAAGCAACAAAGAATTTATTTCTTCGCTCGTGACGTACGAGATGGTTCCTTAGACGAAGTTCCTGAGGGAATGATGGTTATGGAAACTGAAAGAACAGGCATGCCTGTTCTTAAGAAAAAATAAACTTTTAGTTTATACTTTAAAACCAGCTCTTAATCGGGCTGGTTTTTATTTAAGGAAACGGTTGATGATGGAAAGGGTTTTTTGAGGAGTTTGTAAGTATTTTTGACGATGGCTTTGAATTGCGGGGGAGAAGAGTTTGATTTTGTCTTGATGATTGATAAGGTTTAGGATCACTTCAATGGTTTGGGCGGTTTTGTGAGTGACAAAGCCAAGTTTTTTTTGAGAGATATATTGATAGTTACCATATTCCTGGCTTAAAGGTTTGCTGGTGGCAATAAATAACTTGCCTAACATTAGACTTTCAAAAAGAATGTTTGGTCCAGGCTTGCCAACTATGATATCTGAAGCGATTAGTAGTTGATCGATTTGATTGGTGTAACCAAAGGTTTTAATGGTTGGGTTTTTGGCTATAAGTTTGTCTAAGCGGGTTTTTAAGAGTTTATTTTTTCCAGTAACGATGATTAGTTGACAGTCAGATTGAACTTGAGGGTGGGTTATTAGCTTTTGGACGAGTTTATAGATTTGACCATGACCTTCGCCACTACCACCGATAAAGATAGTCAGTTTTTTTGGTGACAACGAGAAGAGGTTTCTGGCCTTTGATTGGGTGAATTGAGGTTTGTAAACAGAGAGTCTGAGGGGTAATCCTGATAAGGAGATGTTTGTGGCTGGAATGCTTCTGTTAATTAGGATTTGTTTGGTTTTGAGGGTGGGAACAAGATAGTGGTCGGCTTGTTTGTAGGTGGTCCAAGTATGGTGGATAGTAAAGGGGTCAGCAATGACTATTATGTGAGGAGTTGGATGATTAGTAGTTTTTGTGGCAAGAGCAAACTCCTCGATTGAAAATGGTGAAGTGGAGATGACGAGATCGGGGCTAAATGATTTTAGTTTTTTGGCGATTTTGGGAGCAACAAGTGGAGAGTTTAGTTGATGGAGGAGTTTGGCTGCTTTGGGTGAGTTGCCAGATTGCCAGTTTTTTTGATGAAACTCTTGAAAGTATTCGCCAACCACGCGATAAAGAGGTGAGGCAAGAGCGGGGGAAACGTCTAAAAATTCTACTTGGTATTTTTTTGGAGTGAGGGATAAGTATTGATTAATTGCTTGAGAGATGGCAACGTGGCCACCGCCGGCTGAAGAGAGAAGAATTAGAATTTTTTTTGGAAGCGAGGAGTTCATGGTAGCTATTATACTGTATTTATTTTTAGTCTTGCAGAAGAAATGGTTATAAGATAAATTATAGGTAGTTTAATTAATTAAAGGAGATAAAATATGTGGGAACAAGTAATCAATAATAAAAAAGTGAGATATGGGTTGGTGTTGGTTTTAGTGGCGGTATTTGGATGGTTGGTGATTAAAGGAAAAGATGTAGAAGAGCAAGTGATGCCTGAGATTACCTTAGAGCCAACAAAGCAGATGGTAGCAGAGCTACAGATGCCCATGAGCGAAACTGAGAAAACGGCTATTGAAGATAAGTTTTTGAGTGAGGGTGTAGAGATGACCTTGCTTAAAGGGGTAGCTGGAAACCAAGCAGTGGGAACAGCCTGGAGACATTTTGATGGTGAGAAGTTTGTTCATAAAGTAGAAGCAACTGACCTGACTGAGCTTGAAAAAGGATTTTTCTATGAGGGCTGGTTAGTATCTAAGGATGGTTTTTTCTCAACCGGAAGAATGAGTGTTTCTGAAGGCAAGGGAATGCTCTACTACACGGCTGATGAAGATCAGAGTGAGTTTACCGGAGCAGTGATTACCTTGGAAGCTGAAGATGGTAATGAAGAACCAGATAAGCACATTCTTGAGGGGTCATTTTAAAAAGTTCGTAACAACTACAGCGATATTTAGTGATATAGTGGTGTCAATATGACACCTGTAAATAGATTTATTAAAAATATTGCTTTTTTTGGATACAGTGATTTTAAGGAGTCGAGTAGGGAGTATAAGGAAGCGTTTATGTCAGCCTCGATATTGGCTAAGAAAGGTTACACTATAGTTAATGGTGGTGGTCCGGGGATTATGAATGCGGCTACTCAGGGGGCGGAGTCGGTTGAAGGAGAAACTTTGGCAATTACTTTTAGTCCACATGATGCGCCTGGTTTTGAAGGTAGGTATGTGGCTAATAGAGTAGATAAAGAGATAAAGACAGAAAATTATATTGAGAGAATGTTTAAATTGATGGAACACTCTGATTGCTACATTATCTTTAACGGGGGAACGGGGACTGTGTCTGAGTTTGGAACAGCCTGGGTGTTGGCTCGATTGTACTACCCACACCACAAGCCATTTATTTTGTATGGGAAGTTTTGGCGACAAATTATTAAAGTTTTTATGGATAATATGGAGATACGAAGTGATGCATCTAAGGTATTTAAAATTGTGGAGAGTGATAAAGAGATGGTAAAAGCTTTGGCAAGCTTTGAAGACGAGATGGGAAAAGTCGATCACTCTCATTGTAAAATTTGTAGCGAGAAAGCTTTCATGACTTAGAGATATGAAGATATTTATAGGATCTGATCATCGAGGATATAAACTAAAAGAGAAAGTGAAAGAGTGGTTGAATCAGTGGGCGTTTGAGTATGAAGATTTGGGTAATGAGGTTTATGATACTGAAGATGATTATGTAGATTTTGCTGTTAAGGTGGGAGAGGGAGTTAGTTTGGGTGAGTCCAAGGGGGTGTTGATGTGTGGTTCGGGAGCGGGCATGGATTTAACGGTGAATAAAATCAGGGGAGTTAGGGGAGTGTTGGGGTTTAATGTAAATCAGGTGAAAGAGTCGGTGGAGAAAGATAATGTTAATGTCTTGAGCATCTCGGCAAACTATGTTAGTTTAAGAAAAACAAAAAAGATCTTGAAAGTGTTTTTAGAAACAGAGTTTCTGAGAAAAGAAAAGTATTTAAGAAGAATCAAAAAAATAGAAAAAATTGAAAGGATTTATGATTAAGATAGCTATAAATGGTTTTGGCAGAATTGGCAGATTGGCGTTAAGAATTGGCTTGAAGAAGTATGCAGATAAAATGGAGTTTGTGGCCATTAATACTTCTGGAAGAATAGATACAGCTGGTTGGGCCCATCTTTTTGAACATGACACTTCTTATGGAAAGTATGATGGTCAAGTATCTGTAGCTGAAGATAGTTTGGTAGTAGATGGAGTTAAAGTTCCGGTATTAGCTGAGCTTGACCCAAAGAAATTACCTTGGGGAAAACTGGGAGTAGATTTGGTTTTGGAGTGTACTGGCAAGTTTAAAACTCCCGACGCGGTAGATGATCACTTGGAATCGGGAGCTAAGAGAGTTTTACTGTCTGCGCCACCAAAAGAGACAAGTAGCGGTATTTATGTAAGAGGAATTAATGATGATAAGTACTCTGGTGATAAGGTTTTTTCTAATGCCTCATGTACCACCAACTGTGTAGCTCCGGTGATGCAAGTGATGATTTCTAAATTTGGAGTGAAGAAAGCGATGATGACTACGATTCATGCGGTGACTTCCTCACAGCGAATGGTGGATAATTCTAATAAAGATTTAAGAAGAGCCAGGGCAGCTTGTTTTAATATTATTCCAACGACCACTGGAGCAGCGGAAACAACTACCAAAGTGATGGATGGTTTGGATGGTATTTTTGATGGGATTGCGATTCGAGTACCTATTTTAACTGGATCGTTGACTGACTTTACTTTTTTGACAGATAAGAAAACGTCTGTGGATGAGGTAAATAAAGCTATGAAGGAAGCGGCTGAGGGAAAGTTAAAAGGAGTTTTGGGAGTGACGGATAAACCAATAGTGTCTTCTGACATTGTTGGTTGTGAGTATTCGTCCTTGGTGGATCTGGATATGACTAGAGTAGTGGACGGAGATATGGTTAAGATTTTGTCATGGTATGACAATGAGTGGGGCTATGTAAGCAGAATGATGGAGTTAGCTAATCTTTAAGGAGGAGTATGGAGATAATAGTAGTCCCAGGTATTTTGGAGCAAACCCTAGAAGAGTTGAATAAAAAGTTGCTTAAAGCTAGTGATTTTACAAGATCGGTATTTGTGGATGTGATTGATGGTAGGTTTGTGGAGAATGAAACGATTGGGATGGATGAGTTGATGGATACGGCAACTGAGCTGGATTTATACCTTCATTTGCAGACAGAAGAACCAATTGAGTACCTACATCAATGTAGTGAAGTGGGAGCGGAGTTGGTAGTGGGACAAGTGGAGTTGATGGAAGATCAACTGGAGTTTATTAATAAGGCAAAAAAGTTGGGGATGAGGGTTGGGTTGGGGTTGGATTTGGTGACCCCGGTAGATTTTTTGGAAGAGAGAGCTTTGGATCAAGCGGGGACGGTGTTACTAATGGCAGTGGCGGCTGGTTATTCTGAACAAAAGTTTGATCGGAAAGTGTTGAAGAAAATTGAAGAATTGAGGGATGGCGGTTTTAGGGGAGATGTGTTTGTAGATGGGGGAGTAAATCTTGAAACAATTGAGGATTGTGTTAAAGCAGGAGCTAATGCTTTTAGTGCTACCAGCGGAATTTGGAAAAGTGGTAATCCAGCAAAAGCTTACACCTCTTTGGTGAAGCTAGGAGAGCAAGCCAAAAAACAAAAAAAGAGCTAGAATAAGAGTATGAAGTTTGATGTTGTTACTTTTGGAAGTGCCTTTGTGGATGTGTATCTATCTAGTGATGAATTTAAGGCAATGTGCAGGGTTGATGGAGGTAAGTGGGCGGTTAAAGACCAAGTGATAACAACTGGAGGGGGAGCGACTAATGTAGCGGTGGGTTTGGAGCGATTGGGACTACAAACTGGAGCGGTGTGTTGTGTGGGAAGAGATGATTGGGGCTTATTTGTTCGAAAAGAGTTAAAGAGAGAAGGAGTAAGTTTGGAGTATGTGCAACAAGTGGATGAGCCAACTAGCTACTCAACAATACTAGTGGGGAAAGATGGAGGAAGGTCGGCTTTGGTGTATCGAAAAGCGAGTAATTTGTTATCTTGGCATAAAGTAGAGTGGAGTAAGTTGAGCCCTGAGTGGTTTTATGTTTCTTCTTTGGGTGGAGATTTAACTATGTTGACTAAAATTATTAGGGTAGCTCAGGAAAAAAAGATAAAAGTGGCTATTAATCCTGGATCTAAAGAAATTGAGGCGGGGGCAAAGTTAAAGTCGTTTTTAACTCATGTTGATGTGTTGTTGCTTAACAGAGAAGAGGCGGCTAAACTGACTGGACACGAGAGTGATAACTTAAAAGATATATATAAGGATGCGGGTAAGCTCGGAGCAAAAGTGGTGACTGTAACCGATGGAAGAAAAGGAGCGGTGGTGTTTCAGGAGGGAGAACTGGTAAAGTTGCCTGCAGAAAAAACTAAGACTATTGAGGAAACTGGAGCAGGGGATGCTTTTGGCTGTGCTTTGGTGGCTGGATTGGTAAAAAAATATCCATTAAAAGATGCATTGAAGATGGGAGTTCATAACGGAGCATCAGTGGCTTCACATTTTGGTCCAAAACAGGGACTTTTATTTAAGCCAGAGATGGATAAGTTGTTGGGTAGATAGAGTATGGAAAAAGATTTTGCAGATGAAGAGGTGGAAGTAATAAAGAAAAAGAGAAGAAACAGGAAAACTATTGGCGAAGAGGGTTCTAGAAAACAAACAGCGATTGGATTGGGAGTGAGTTTAGTTTTGGGACTATTGTTTTACTTGCCAAAAGAGTTTAGTAACTGGTGGGGGAAGATGAATCAAGTAGAGACAATTACGATAGAAAAGCCGATTGGGGATAGTAAAGATGTGTCTGAGGTAGTTGGATTTAAAGTGGTGATTAAAGAGAAACAAGATGTAAGGGAAGCGGTGGAAGAAATATTAAAAGATTTGCCGGGAAAGTATGGAGTTTTGGTGGAGAGCTTGGAAGGTACGGAGAGTTTTTCTATTAATGGCTTGGAGTCTTTTGAAGTTGCTTCGCTAAATAAGATACCGGTCTTGATTGAGTACTACAGACAAGTAGATAAGGGCGAGATTGACCCTGAAGAAGTTTATGTTTTGAGAGAGAAAGATAGGTGGGAGTATGGAACGGGGAGTATGCAGAATCAGCCGGCTGGAACGGAGTATAGCTATGATGAAGTGGCTTTTTTGGTAGCTAATGTTAGTGATAATATGGGGGCACAACTTTTAAGCCGGTGGGTGGATAGTGAGTTGGTAGATGAGTTAGTACTTGAAGATATTGGAACAATTTTTAAGGATTTGTATAATGGGGAGTTATTAAGTAAAGAAAGCCGAGATAAATTATTTGAGAGTCTAACTGAGACTAGCAATGAGGACAGGATTACGGCTGGAGTGCCAAGTGGAGTAAGGGTGGTGCATAAGTTTGGATCGGAAGTGGGAGTGGTGAATGATTGTGGGATAGTGTATCCACTAAAAGGCGAGACAAGTGCAGATTATGTGATTTGTCTAATGGCAAGTGGAGTTAATGAAGGACAAGCTCAAGATATTTGGCCAAAGATTAGTCGGGTGGTTTGGGAGTGGATAGGGAAGTAGTTAGTTGGTGGATGCACCTTGGAGGATTTGGTCTCGAGATTCTTGGTTTTTTTTAGCTTGGTTATCTTTTAGCTCTTGGATGTATTCTGGTTTGCAGTGGATTTTAGGCTCGGTACCTGGAACAAAGTACTCGGTTTTACCGCCACAACCAGTACAAGCTAGTTGGCCGGTGATAGGACAGATATCTGCTTTGATCAGATTGCTTGGGAGAGTAAATTGGTGGGAGGGTGTGTCTTCTAGAAGCTTGACCATGACGTTGTGCCAAATTGGAGAAGCACCAGTAATACCAGAAGCCACTTGACTCATAGGGGAGTTGTCGTTGTTGCCGACCCAAACGGCGGTGAGGTAGTCTTGGGTGTAGCCGATGGTCCAGTTGTCTCTTTTGTCGTTGGTTGTGCCGGTTTTGACAGCCACCTGATGGTTGGGAATGTTTAGGTAAGATCTTGAGCCAAAAGCAGGGATGCGAGCGTATGGGTCTGACAAGATATCTGAGATGATGGCGGCTGAGCTTGGACTTAAGACCTGATTTGGTTGACAAAAAACTTGTTTGGTGTTTTGATCACAACTAAATTCTTGAAGAACTTTTCCTTTGGAGTCAGTGACTTTTAAGATGGGGTGAAGATCAACTTTGTTGCCTTGGTTGGCAAAAGTGGCAAAGACAACGGCCATGTCTGTCATCTTGACTTCGGCACCACCGAGAGTGAGGGAGAGACCATAACGTTCTGGTTGGTTCCAAGTAGTGATGCCTAGTTTTTTACCATGAGCTATCATCTTGTCTACACCAAGAGCGGCAAGAAGTTTGACGGCCGGGACGTTGTAAGAGTTGGCAAGAGCAGTTCTTAGATTAACTGAGCCATGAAATCTACTATCGTAGTTGACTGGAGAGTAGGGTTTGGAGCCAGCGATGTCGTAAGTAACTGGAGTATCTTTTAAAACAGAGCCAGCGGTGTAGCCGTTTTCTAGAGCAAGAGAGTAGTTGACTGGTTTGATAGCAGAGCCTGGTTGACGAAGTCTAGTGGTGACGTTGACTTGGCCATCTCTATCGGTATCAAAGTAGTCACGGGAGCCGACTAAGCTTAGAATCTCTCCTGTTTTGGGGTTGGTGACTAGAGCAGCACCGTTAGTGATGTTGAAGGGAGCTACTTTGATAATTTCGCTTGATACAATTTGCTGGACAGACTCTTGGAGAGAAAGATCTAAGGAAGTAGTGACAGTAAGGCCACCTTGCTCAACCATGGTTTGGCCATATTCTTGGACTAAAATATCTTTAACAAACATAACAAAATGAGGGGCTTTGATGTTGGTAAATTGGGGAGCTAGTTTGATTTTTTGTTGCTTGGCAAGTTCAGCTTCGAATGGAGCAATCATCTCTTCTTCTACCATTCGGTTTAGGACTTGATGTTGGCGGTAGATAGAAAGGTGGGGATTTAAACCAAAAGGGGAGTAAGTAGTGGGGGAAGCAGGAAGGCCGGCAAGTAGGGCACTTTCGGCAAGGTTTAAGTCTTTGACGGATTTGCCAAAGTAGCTTTGGGAGGCTTGTTCAACACCGTAAGCGGTGCCTCCATAGGAAACCTCGTTTAGGTACATTTCTAAGATTTTGTCTTTGGAGAAGAGGACTTCGACTTCGATAGAAAGAATGAGTTCTTTTATTTTTCTAGTGATGGTTCTTTCTTGGGTGAGAAGAGCATTTTTGATGAGTTGTTGGGTAATGGTAGAACCACCTTGAAGTTGCTGATTGAATAAGATTTGATCAACTGATCTTAAGATACCTTTGATGGAGACACCATTGTGGTTATAAAACTGGCTGTCTTCTATAGCTAAAGTGGCCTTGATAAAGTGATCGGGAACTTCATTTAGGGCAACAAGAGAGCGGTTTTGGTCTTTGTAGAAAGTAAAGAGTAGTTGATTGTTGCGATCGTATATTTTGGTAGAGAGGGTGGGTTCACGGTTGGTTAGGTCGGTGGGTTTGGGCAGATCTTTTAAGATAAAGTAGTAAAAGACACTGAAGAGAATAAGACCAATAGTGAAGATGATTCTTTGAAAGACAGATAGCTTTAGGTTTAATTTTCGTTTTGGAAGCTTGATCTTAAAAGAGGGGAGTTTGATCTTTGGACTGTGAATTTTAAGGGTAAAATTTGCAAAAAATCTAACAAATTTGAGATAATTTTTTCTCAAGAAGTTGGTAGTAGTTGAGATAATTTTATAAAATAGTTTAAAAACGTGGTAGATAGACCGATAGGTGAATCGGCCAATTACCTCAAGAACTTTAAATGGTAAAAGTGCTAACTTAAGCATGGTGGGTATTATAACCTAAGCTATTAGTAATTAGCTATAAGACTTTAATCTTGTTTGGGGGGATAGATGTTGACGGTGTAGGGGGCTTCGTGAACTTTACCTTTGTCGTCGACATCTTTTTGGCAGTCGAGACAGTAGTCTTTTTGGACTGGGTCAGAAATAACAATGTGTTCTTGGAGCTCAAGATCATCGGTTTTACCTTCAACTGGTGGTTTGTTGGTGCTTTTGTCTATCCAGATACCTTTTTTTAGAGAAGGTTCCATGTCTGGCTCTTGGCCTTTGATAAAGTAATCAAACCTAGTTTCACAAGGGGATTCGGGGTTAGACCTTAAGCCCGATAGAGTACAGATTTGAAGACCAATAACATTTTCGGGTTGTTTGGGAAATTCATTTGGCTGATCTTTTAGGGTGTACTCCATGATGTTATGCCAGATAGGGGCGGCCCCCGAAACACCAGAGACGAGGTAAGGGTGCATGGGGGAGTTATCGTTGTTGCCGACCCAAGTGGAGACTAAAAATGAAGGAGTGTAGCCAATGGTCCAGTTGTCTCGAAGGTCGTCTGTAGTACCAGTTTTGACTGAGACAGTTTTTTGAGGGATAACTAGTTGGCTATTGGTTCCAAAACCGCCGGCACGGGCGTTGTTGTCTAGAAGCATGTGGGAGACAAGGAAAGCAACTTCTGGAGAGATGGCTTTTTCTCCAGCGGGGATCTCTGTCTCTAGATCAATTTCTTCTAAGACCTCACCTTGGTAAGTAGTGATTTTAAGGATGGGAGTAAGGTCGACTTTTAAGCCTTGATTGGCAAAGACACCAAAAGCAACAGCCATGTCGACCATCTTGACTTCACCGCCGCCTAGAGTAAGAGAGAGGCCATATTTAGATGGATCTTGGTAAGTCGAGATACCCATAGCAGAGGCGGTAGCGACCATGGCTTCAACGGTGTTGGCGGCAAGCATTTTGACAGCAGGGATGTTGTAGGAATTGCCTAGGGCAAAACGCATGTGGGTAGCGCCATGAAAAGTGTTATCGTAGTTTTTGGGGCAGTAGGAGCCACTTTGACCGGGAGCGTTGAAACAAGTAGGAACATCTAGAAACATGGTGGCGGGAGTGAAGCCTTTGATTAAACCGACAGCGTAGTTAATAGGTTTGATGGAAGAACCTGGTTGGCGAAGGCGGGTGGTGATGTTAACGTTGCCGTCGATATGGCTGTTAAAGTAGTCTTTGGAGCCAACCATAGCTAGGATTTCTCCGGTTCTTGGTTTGGTCACTAGAGCGGCGGCGTTGCTGACATTGGCAGATTCTAGCTTAGCGCTTTCGGTGGCTATGGTCAGTTCGGCAAATTCTTGAATGTCTAGATCTAAAGAGGTAGTGACAGAGAGACCGCCTTTTTCGACTAGGGAAACTCCGTATTTATCTACAAGTAAGTTTTTAATAAAGAGAGAGAAATGAGGAGCCTTAATATTTTGGGTTTGGGGAGCAAACTCAATTTTTTTGTCCAGAGCTTCTTGAAGCTCTTCTGAGGAGATGTGGCCATCTTCAAACATTCTTTTTAAAACTTGAGCTTGGCGATTTTTTGAGGCTTCTGGGTTTGGTCCAAAAGGAGAGTAGCGGGTAGGAGCCTGAGGTAAGCCGGCTAGTAGGGCACTTTCGGCTAGAGTTAGGTCTTTGGCGGATTTATCAAAGTAGGTGCGGGAGGCTTGCTCGATGCCATAAGCGGTACCTCCATACGGAACATGGTTTAGATACATTTGGAGGATTTCGTCTTTGGAGTAGCGGATTTCGGTAGCTATAGAGAGAAGAGCTTCTCTAATTTTTCTTTTGATGGTTCGTTCTGGAGAGAGGAGAGTGGTTTTGACTAGTTGTTGAGTGATGGTGGAGCCACCTTGGAGTTTTTTGTTAAAAAGAGTGTTGATTAAGGCTCGAGAAATTCCTTTGAAGTCAAAACCGTGGTGTTTATAAAAGTTTTTGTCTTCAATAGCGATAGTGGCTTTGAGGATGTGGTCGGGGAGGTCTTTGATGTTAATAGGAGTGCGATTCTGATCGGCGTAGATCTCGTAGAGAAGCTTACCGTTTCTATCTAAAATTTTGGTGGAGACGGGGAACTCACCTGAACTTAATTTACCGGGTGAAGGGAGGTCTTTTAACAGATTAAAAGCTAAGATGAGAGCAAACAAACCACCAACCAGAAAAGCTGTGGTTGCTTTGGGATGTTTTTTAAATTTGGCTTTTGCTTTAGCAATATTCGAGGTTACGAACCTCGAATATTTAGTCGAGAGTGATAGTTTTGATTTTTTGGAGTTGTTCATCTTTAGTATGGGTCATTATAAATTGTTTGTAGTTAGTTTCAAGCTTTAAGACATATTCTGGGTGCAACCATTTGGGAGATTTTACTTGTTTAATGTAAGCCGGATAAGAGGAGTGAGGATAGTCTATTAGGTTTGAAGTTAGTTTTTGAGGGTTTAAGTGAATGTATTTAGATAAGTAGAGGAGTTGCTCCGACGAGTCAACAACTACATTTTTGTAGCGTCCTTGAAAGATGGCCCCTTCATGTTTATATTTAGTTTGAAAATACATGGCGTAGGTAACCATGGTGCGGCGCATTAAATTTGAGATGTTGGTTTTAGTGGTAGCGCTTGGAAGTTGTTTTAAGAGGAGGTGAAAATGGTTGGGCATGAGACAGTAGGCAACAAGGTGGACAGTGGGTTCTTTTTCGAGGTTACGAACCTCGAATTTATTAACGAGTTTTTGGTAAGAGAAATATTTTGTTCGAGGGTAGAGGAGGTAGTAAGAAAGAATTTCTAAAAAGATTTGGTAATCGGGATTATTTTTATAAATGGCTTTTTTGTAAGCACCACGATTGACAAGGTGATAGAAATGTTGAGACTTGAAGTTTCGATTGTAGTAGATGCTGGGCATTAATTTAAGTGTAGCATAAAATATTCGAGGTTACGAACCTCGAATATTTTGAGATGGACGGAAGGTGGCAAATGTGGCAAAATAGCGAGTACTTATGGTCGACCCAAAGACAACCAAGTACAGGAATATTACGATTTCAGGAATACCGGGATGTGGATCTTCAACTCTTGGGAAGGGTATAAGCAAAAAACTTGAATGGGAGTATTTTTCTGGCGGTGATTTTATGAGAAAGTATGCGATTGAGAAAAACTTGTTTGATAAAAACTCAAAAGTTCATCATTTAGCTACTGTGTATAGTGATGATTTTGATAGGAAAGTTGACTATGGAATGAGGGAAAGTTTACAAACAGATAGTGGTAGAGTTTTGGATTCTTGGCTATCGGGGTTTACTGCTCAATCAATTGAAGGGACATTAAAAATTTTAGTATATTGTTCAAGTGACGAGATTCGAGTTGATAGAATTGTAAATAGGGACGGGATTTCTATAAAAGAAGCCAAGAGGCATATATTTGAAAGAGAGGATAAAAATTTAGAGAAGTGGACAAGGATGTATAAAAAAGAATGGGACAAATGGGTGCCGGAAAAGTATAGAGATAAGCGTAAGGGAAAGTTTTTAGATTTTTATTGTCCTGAGCTATATGATTTAGCAATTGACACTTTTTCAAACAATAAAGAAGAAACACTGAAGATAGTGTTAAAAGAAATGGGGCTATGAAGAATAATAGATTAAAGATGCCGGTGTGGTTGGCTACTTTTGGTTTGGTGTTTAGCTTCTTGATTTTGTCGGTGACAGCGATAAAAGGACAAGGAAGTATTGAGATGTTGGGTAGTGGTGAAGTAGAAAAACAAGAGGTGGATTATTACTTGCCTTATCCGGGGATGTTGCCAGACAATCCTTTTTATTGGGTGAAGATGATGAGAGATAGGATGCAGTTATGGCTCTCTCCTAGCCCTTTAAAGAAAGCGGAGAAGTTATTGCTTTATGCAGATAAAAGATTGGGGGCTGGCTATAGCTTGATTGATGGGGGTAAGGAAAGTTTGGGGATAACGACGTTAACAAAAGGGGAGAAGTATTTAGAGAGAGCTAAATCAAGCACTTTAAAGATAGAGGGAGAAGATGGTTTTAAAGAAAAGCTTGGCAAAGCAACTAGGAAGCACAGTGAAGTTTTGAAGATGATTAAAACTAAGGTGGGAGATGAAGAGAAAAAGATAGTAGATAGGATGATTGAAATGAATAGCCAAAAACAAGAAGTGACTAATCAAGGATATAAATTGGTGATTGATGATGGGGTAGTGATAACAGAACTGGAAGAGCTTGAGGCGGAGACGGCTTTGGAGCTGCTGACAAAAGGGGCTAAGACAAAAGAAATTGAAGTGGTGGTGAAAAAGTATGATTTTGGTTCTTTGGTAGAATCCATTGGAGGAAAAGCAAATAGTGCTGAAAAAGCTTGGATTTATTTTCTTAATGGTGAGTCGGCCACACAGGGAGCTGATCAGTATAAGTTGGTGGATGGAGATGTGATTGAGTGGAAGTATATTAAGCCAATATTTTAAATGAATAAGGGATTAATTTTTTTTCTATTATTGTTTTTAGCCATAGCTGAGAGGTTGTGGTTTGATTTGGGGCCTAATGTTGAGATGATTATGATGGTTTCGGTGCTGGCCTCGATTTATTTGGGAAGAAAGTGGGGAGTGTCTCTAGCCTTGGTGGCTCTAGCAATTTCTGATATGGTGATTGGAAATACCATGATTATGGTGTTTACCTGGAGTGCTTTTGCTGTGATTGGCGGAGCGGGTGGGATGTTGAGTAGATGGCAGGGAAGCAAGCGAGTTTTGATGTCAGGGGGGTATGGATTGGTATCGGCTTTGGGATTTTATTTCTATACCAATTTTGGAGTGTGGTTGATAACTCCACTTTATGAGAAAACGTTTGCTGGGTTAGTGCAGTCATACATGATGGGTTTACCCTTCTTAAGAGTTCATGCGGTGAGTAGTGTTTTGTTGGTTGGAGCTGGAGTAGCTATTGTAGAATTAATAATAAGGAGCAGGTTCCGAACGCGAAAGATAAGGTTCGGAACAACTGCAGCAATATTTAAAACTTAAGAAATCAGGAACCCGATGGAATTTCGGGACTGTGCCGCAACTGTAACCCCATTTCGCGTAAAGCTACGCGGGGCGAGGAAAGTCAGGAACTGATTCTTTTGGTATCTCTCCCGAGCAGGAGGAAATGGTTTTTTGGCGTGTTTTTTGCCGAAGATGACCTTCCTGTTTTGGAAGGTTTTTTTATGAGTAGAGAGCAAGAAGAAGGAAGAATAAGTTTGGATGAGTGGGGGAAGGGTGGAGAGATTGTGGCGTTTAACCCAGTAGCTTATTTGTGGCATAGAATAGAAGCTGAAAACGCTGGTAAAGAGATGGATTTTGAAGGAATGAAGGATGACTTGAGGGCAGTGGTAGCAGAAACGTTGCTTAAAGCTGAGTTTCGAGAAATTAGGTATGATGTCAGTTTTGATGATCAGGGTGAGTTGATTTGGTTGGCACCAGGACATGAGGGAAAAAAAGATGGAACGGTAATTGATATGGCTGAGGCTACAGTAAAGAGGTATGAGAAGATAGAGATGGATGAGAGTTTGAGTAGAGAAGAAAGAGTGAAAGCTGGAGCTATGAGAGAGCGGTTTGGTTGGGAGACAGAGCAGTTAAAGCGAGTGATTGAATATTTGCAAAGAGGAGGTGAAGGTCAAGCGGTTTTGGGAGTTTTGCCTGATAATGATGTTGTTTATCCTGTCTCTAATGTTAATTACTTGACGGTGTATGAGTTGAAAGATGGACAGATAGTGGCTAGTCCACTGATGAATAGATACTCTAATAGATTGATGTCTAGTCTTTTTAATAAAGAAAATTTGTCTGAAGAAGAGATGATATTGCCTGTGATTGATTTAGGAAGAAATATTGAGACAAAAGAAGTATTTAGAAAGATAGATAAACAGGTGAACGAAGAAGAAAGACAAGGTGGTTTGGTGGGGGAGCTGATTGATAGAACTAGTGATGTTGCTGATTGTGATAAGGTAATTGACTCGGCGGCTTTGTTTTTGGAAGAGTTGATTAAACTAGAAGGAGATAGACGAAAGGGTGGAGATAATTGGAGCGATATAAGAGGAAGGTTAAACATAGGTTGGGAGTTGGCTGTAAAAAATATTATTGGATTTATTAGTGGAGAGAAATATTTGAACAAAGATGAGTTGATGGAGAAAGTTGGGTGGTATGTTATTCAAACAAAGAATGGGTTTAGCAGGGATGAGTTGTTTAGGAAAATAATTAATGAGCATGACTTTCAAGTTTTATCTAGAAAAGTTGAGGTTAGTGGGGGAGCGTGTGGTTCGTTGAATTTGCCGGGTATGGAAGGTAGTTTGGGTGGAACATCTATTCTTAATTTCGGAGAAAAAAAGATGGTAAAAAATTGTGGGCAGTGTGGCGCTTGTATTAATGCTGAGATTAGTTCTGGGTATAAATGCGTTAGTTGTGGAGGTGTTTATGGAGGTTGTTAGATAAGGCTAATTCTTGATGATGAATACAAGAAGATAACAAAAAAGAGTGGTCGTTAGTAAAAAATTCGAGGTTACGAACCTCGAATATTTTTGGTTTGATATAGTTATTGTGAGTTTTTGAAAGGAGAGATAATTAACAGAGGTGAAAAGATGAATGATATAGTTTGTGCTGGAAGTTGATAGTTGACGACACTAGGAGTAGTGGGTAAAGTTTTTTGTGGACACTGCTGATAGTGTCCGCTTGTTTTCTTAAAATATATATGAAATGTCCATTCTGCGATCAAAATGAGTCTTGTGTTCTTGAGTCTAGGGATAGTGAAGATGGTCAAGTAACAAGAAGAAGAAGAGAGTGTTTAGGTTGTAATAAAAGGTTTACCACTTACGAGAGAATAGAGAAACACCAGCTGGTAGTAGGCAAGAGAGATGGGTCTAAGGAGAACTTTGATAAAGATAAGTTAAAAAAAGGAGTAGTTCGAGCTTGTGAGAAGAGAGAGGTTTCTATGGAGGAGATTGAGAAGATTGTGGATCAAGTAGAGGTGGAGATGATGAAGAAGAAGAATGGAAAGATACCGAGTAAACTAATTGGCAATTCTGTTTTAAGAAGATTGAAAACAAAAGACAAAGTAGCTTATGTACGATTTGCTAGTGTTTATTTGGACTTTGATGATATTACAGATTTTTCAAAAGTAGTCAGGGAGATTAAGTAATGGCAAGACAAAGAAAAGTTAAACTATCTGATAACGCTCTAACCGTTTTAAGGAAGAGAGATTACTTGAAAAGAGATAAAGATGGCAGAGTAGTGGAGACCCCGGAAAAGATGTTTAGAAGAGTAGCTAGGGCGGTAGCGGGGGTAGAGAAAAATTATGGTAAGGCAAAGGATGTAGTTGATTGGGAGGGTAAGTTTTATGATGCGATGTCTTCTTTGGAGTTTTTACCTAACTCACCAACCTTGATGCATGCTGGAACTGAGTTTAATCAATTGTCTGCTTGTTTTGTGTTGCCGATGGGAGATTCTTTGGAAGAGATATTTAAGACTATGGAGCACACGGCCACGATTGCTAGAACTGGTGGTGGAGTTGGGGTACCTTTGTCTGGACTTCGAGCCAGAGGTTCAAGAATTAAGTCAACGGGAGGAATAACTTCTGGGCCGATCTCCTTTTTACAACTGTTTAACCAGATGGCCAACGTGATTAACGAAGGGTCTTCTAGAAGGGTGGCGATGATGGCGGTGATGAGTGTACATCACCCGGATATTATGGATTTTATTTTTGCCAAGGGCGTTGAAGAAGAGGTGTCTAACTTTAATATTTCGGTGGGGGTGACGGATGAGTTTATGAAGGCGGCAATGAAGAATAAAGAGTATGAACTAAGAGCCCCTGAGTCAGGCAGGGTAGTTAAAAAGATTTCAGCTAGAAGAGTTCTTGATATGATAACTTTTCAGGCTTGGAAGACGGCTGATCCAGGGATGGTGTTTTTGACCAGAATGAACGATAAAAGTCCAGTGAATCACTTGGGAGAGATCGAGACGACTAATCCTTGCGGAGAGCAACCGCTGTTACCTTATGAGAGTTGTAATTTGGGAAGCATAAACCTGTTTAAGTGTGTCAAGAATGGGAGAGGTAGAAGTAAACCGCACGTAGATTGGGAGAAGCTTGAGTATTTGATTAGATTAGCAGTTAGATTTCTTGATGATGTGATTGATGTTTGTAGTTATCCTTTGGAAGAGATAGATAAGATGACTAGAAAGACTCGAAAGATTGGTTTGGGAGTGATGGGGTTTGCGGATATGTTAGTGAGATTAAAAGTGCCTTATGCTTCTAGTGAAGGTAGAAAGATAGGGGAGAAGATCTCTAAGTATTTGCAAAACATCGCTAGAGATGAGTCGAGAAAATTAGGTGAAGAGCGTGGCTCTTTTCCGGCTTTTGGTGGAAGTTTGTGGGAGAAAGAGGGTTTTAAGGCAATGAGGAACAGTACTGTTAATACAGTAGCTCCAACTGGGACTATTAGCATTATTGCTAACTGTAGTAGTGGGATTGAGCCTTTATTTGCCTTGTCTTATATTCGAAAGAATATCTTGGATGTTAATAACACTGAATTGATAGAAGTGAATGATTTGTTTGAGAAAATTGCTCGGCAGAAAAAGTTTTACTCAAAAGAGCTAATGAGACAGATTAGTGAGACTGGAGGAATAGACGGTTTACCCGGAGTGCCTAAAGATATTAAAGAGATTTATAAAGTAAGTCACGAGATTGATTTTGAGGCCCACATTAAGATGCAAGCGGCATGGCAGAAGCATATTGACGCGGCGGTATCTAAAACTATTAACATGCCAAACTCAGCTACGCCAGATGACGTGAGAGATGCTTATGAACTTGCTTACGAGCTTGGCTGTAAAGGGGTGACAGTGTATCGAGATGGGAGTAAGAATAGGCAGGTGCTTAATGTTGGTTCTTCAAGCTTGACGAGCAAACCTTTGGCTGATGATAAAAGGAAGTGGGTGGGGAATGGACACTCGGTGGAAGAACTTTGTCCCGAGTGTGGAGGAGAGCTAACCTTTAAAGAAGGTTGTGCTACCTGCTTGTCTTGTGGTTATTCAAGGTGTAGCGTGTCATGAAGATAGTTGAGCCAAAACAATCCAAGAACGCTAAAGAGATAACCAAGAAGAGATACTTGATGTCAGATAGTCAGGATAGACCAGTAGAGACAGTTGGGGAGATGTTGTGGCGAGTAGCTCAACACATGGCAAAACCGGAAGTGCTGTGGGAAGGAAATGGGATGGTTCAGAAAACTGCTGAGAAGTTTTACGAGAGAATGGTAAAAAAGAAGTTTGTGTGTAGCGGTAAGGCAATGTTTGAGGCTGGTAACTTGGGAACATCTGGACAGCTGGCGGCTTGTTTTGTGTTACCGATTGAAGACTCTATTGATTCGATATTTAAAACACTAGGTGAAGCCGCGGTGGTGCATAAAAATAATGGGGGAACAGGGTTTAACTTTAGCGCGATTCGACCCCATGGAGATAGAGTGAAGAATGTGATGGGGGCGGCTTCTGGACCGGTGGATTTTATTCGAGCTTTTAGCGCGGCTTTGTCTAAGATTTTGCAGGGAGCTAAAAGACAGGGAGCTAATATAGCCATATTAAATATTGACCACCCTGATATTGAAGAGTTTATTGAGATGAAAGATGAAGATGGAAACTTGAAGAACTTTAATGTTTCAGTTGGAGTGACGGATGAGTTTATGAAGGCGGTGAAGAAAAAGAGTCAGTGGAGGCTGGTTCACCCAAGAACCAAGGAAGTGGTGAAAAAAATTAGAGCTGATATATTGTTTGATAAGATCTGTGAGCATGCTCACTTGAGCGGAGATCCGGGGATGATGTTTCTTGATGCTATGGAGAGAGATAATCCAACCCCAACTTTAGGAAAGATAGAGGCGACTAATCCTTGTGGGGAAATAGCTATGTTACCGTATGAAAATTGTAATTTGACCAGCATTAGTTTGGCAGAACACTTGAAAAAAAATGATAAAGGTGAGTACGAGATTGATTGGAAAGATTTAGAAAAATCAGTGAGAGTAGGGGTAAGATTTTTGGACAATATGGTGGAGGTGAATAACTATCCTTTGCCACAAAATGAAAAGATGGTGAAGGATGGTAACAGGAGAATTGGTTTGGGAGTGATGGGATTTGCTCACTTGCTGTATAAACTTGAGATTGGCTACAACAGTGAGAAAGCGGTGGTACTTTCTGAAAAACTAGCTTCATTTATTCGAAAAGAGGCGGATAAAGAAAGTGAGAGGTTAGCAGTTATTCGAGGGAACTTTTCTAATTATGATGTCAGTATCTATAAAGATAGTAAGGCCCCGAGAAGAAATTGTGCCACGACTATGATTGCTCCAACCGGGACGATTAGTATGTTTGCTGATTGTTCTTCGGGAATCGAACCGGTGTTTTCTTTAGTAACTTTGAGAAGAACGTTTTTTGAAGATAATAAAGAGAATCGACCAACAAGAGAGCTAACTATTACTGACCCAGTTTTTGAAGAGTATTTGAAAACCTGGGTGAAAGATAAAAAGAGAAGGCAAGAAATTTTGGAGCAAGTGGCTAGTGAAGGTGGAATAAGAAATGTAAAAGAGCTACCACTGAAAATAAGAAGAGTGTTTTGCACAACTCACCAAATTGAGCCAGAGTATCATGTGAGAATTCAGGCGGCTTGGCAGAAACACTTTGATAACTCTGTATCAAAAACAGTTAACTTTAATCATAAAGCAAAGGTGAGTGATGTAAAAAATGCTTACTTTTTGGCTTGGAAATTAAAGTGTAAGGGGATCACTATTTACCGTGACGGATCCAAAGAAGACCAAGTGCTTCGAGGGAGTGAAAAAGGTTCCGAATTCGAATTTCCTGTTAAGTTTCGGAACCTAAAAAGTGAGGTGTGTGTGGATTGTGGGGGGGGTTTAGAAATTAAAGAGGGGTGCTTTACATGCAGTCAGTGTGGCTGGAGCAAGTGCAGCATATGACTAACTTAATCATGATAGTTAAGCGAGATGGGAGAAAGGCGGATTTTAGTGAAGCTAAGATTGCCAGAGTGATCTTGAAAGCTTTGGAAGCTACTGGGAAGAAAAGAGAAGGTTTAGAACGCGAATTTCTCAAGGTTCGGAACCTTAAGAAAGAAGCAGATAGATTAACAAAAGTGGTGGTTAATATCTTGCAAAAAGGTATTAATGGAGACTTGCCAACAGTAGAGCAAGTTTCTGATGTGGTGGAGCAAGTGTTAATGGCAGCTGGTCACTTTGCGACTGCAAAAGCTTTTATTTTGTACAGAGAGAAACAACAAAAAACTAGAATAGTAAAGCAGATTATTGGGGTAAAAGATGACTTGGGTTTGTCTGTTAATCAGCTAAAAGTGCTTGAGAATAGGTATCTGAGGCACGATGAGTATGGCAAGACTATTGAGACACCGAAAAAATTATTTAGACGAGTAGCTAGAGCGGTAGCAAAGATAGAGACTAAAGGTAAAAGAAAAGAGTGGCAAGAGAAGTTTTATAGAGTGATTTCTAGAATGGAGTTTGTGCCAGCAGGTGGGTACTTGAGATCGGCGGGAATGAAGAGGCCAACGATTGCTAACTGTTTTGTTTTGCCGGTTGAGGATAACATGGAGGGGATTTTTGATTCGGTCAAGTGGTTGGCTTTAGTCCAGCAAGCCGGCGGCGGTACGGGATTTAATTTTTCTAAGTTGCGACCCAAGGGAGATTTTGTGAATTCAAGTGGAGGCTTTAGCACGGGGCCGATTAGTTTTATGAAAGTGTTTGATGCAGCCACAGCACAAGTGATGCAAGGGGGTTATAGGATGGGAGCTAACATGGGAATTTTGGATGTTTCACACCCTGATATTATGGAGTTTATTCACTGCAAGACTGATGAGGGAGAGATATCTAACTTTAATATTTCGGTAGGAGTGACAGATGAGTTTATGAAAGCAGTGCGAGATGATAAGAAGTTTGCCTTAAGAAACCCAAGAACTAGAGAAGTGGTTCAGACGATTGAAGCCAAGAATTTGTTTAACCAGATGGTTAGTTTAGCTTGGAGAACTGGAGATCCAGGGATGGTGTTTTTGGACACCATAAATAAAAATAATCCAGTGATAGAGACCCTGGGCAGATTGATGGCAACTAATCCTTGCGGAGAACAACCACTTCACCCCTTTGATGTTTGTAACTTGGGATCGATTAACTTAGCTAAGATGATTCGCCCTTCGCGTAAAGCTTCGGGGCGGCAAGTAAATTGGAAAAAGCTTGAAGAGGTAGTTAGGATTGGAGTGAGGTTTTTGGACAATGGAGTAGATTTGAGTAGGTATCCGATCAAACAAATTAAGAAGATGGCGAGAGCTAATCGAAGGATTGGCTTAGGAGTGATGGGGTTTGCGGATATGCTTTATCAAATGGAGGTAGGGTATAACAGTAATGAAGGAGTGAGGGTAGCAGAAAAAGTGATGGGGTTTGTGAATAAAGTGGGAGTGAATGAATCTCAAAATTTAGCTAAAGAAAAAGGAGTGTTTCCTAACTACAAAGGAAGTGAGTTTGAAAAAAAAGGGCTGAGGCGAAGGAACTTGGCTGTAACCACGATTGCTCCAACTGGAACTATTAGTATGGTGGCAGATTGTAGTAGTGGGATTGAGCCGGTGTTTGCATTGTCGTACGTTAAAAATGTGGTGGAAGAGAGTGGCTTGTCTTATGTTAATGAGTACTTTAGAAAAGCGGTTGAGGATCTTAAAATCAGTGAAGAGGAGAAAAATAAGATATATCAAAGGGTCTCTAAGACAGGCAGTTGTCAGGATATTGAACAATTACCTGATCTAATAAAGAAAGTTTTTGTCACGGCCTATGATATTAGTCCAGAAGCTCATATTAAGATGCAAGCGGGTTTTCAAAAGAGAGTGGAAAATGCGGTATCTAAAACCATTAATTTTCCGAGTGAGGCCACTTTGGAGCAAGTGGAAAAAGCTTATATTTTAGCTTGGGAGTTAAAGTGCAAGGGTGTGACTATTTATCGATCTGGATCGCGAGAAGGACAAGTTTTGGAGACGACTAAGAAGAAGAGTAAGAGCAACCCCCACTTTGCTAAAGCTTCTCGGGGTAAACAAGTGATTCAAAGTAAAGTAAAAGCAGTGCCTTTAAAGAATAAGTGTCCTGAGTGTGGAGAGGGTATGGAGATGGGAGAGGGGTGTATGACTTGTAGAAGCTGTGGGTTTTCTAAATGCTCTATTTAGCTAGCGAGTCACCAAGGCGACGACATATGCTAGGTTGGTTGGGGTTGCCATTTGAAGTAGTGGATCATGGGATTGATGAGAGTGAGTACCGAGACTCAAACGGAAAAGAGATGGTGAAGAGCTTGAGTTTAGCAAAAGCCTATGGAGGTTTGGGGGGCATTCGCCCCCTAAATAAAAATAAACAAGTAGAGAGTAAGGGATATTCATTCCTTACGGATATTAATAGAAACAGTCAAGAGAAAGCGTTGGTGATTGGGTCGGATTTGACGGTGGAGCTTAACGGTAAGACTTATGATAAACCCAAGGACTTGAATGATGCTAAGAGGATCTTGAAAGTTTTGAGTGGCAAGACTCATGTGATTTATTGTGGCGTGGCTGTGGTGGATGCTAAGACAGAGAAAGCAGTGGTGAGTGTGGATAGCGTTGAGGTAAAGATGAAAGACTATGATGAGAAAATAGTGGACGAGTATATAAAGAAGTTTGAGGTTCTAGATAAAGGGGCGAGTTACTCGATCCAGTTTGAGTTGCCTGAGTATGGGAGTTTGGTAGAGAAGATTGATGGGAATATGACGGCAATTATTGGTTTACCAATGGAGTACTTGGTAAATTTGTTGAAAGAATTCGAGGTTACGAACCTCGAAGATTGGCGAAAGATATGTAAGGAGGAGATGGGGTATGATGGGTAATGTAAACTTGACAAAGTAATGTAAAGTGTTAGAATTAATGTAATATGCAACAGTTAGTTTCGATTACTGGTCAAGGTCAAATTAGTATTCCTGTTGGGATGAGAAGGGCTTTGGGTTTGGATAAATATAATAAAGCTTGGATTAGCCTAGAAAAAGACAGTTTGAGAATTGACCCGGTACCTGATTTATTGGAGTTGGGTGGATCTTTGAAGAAGTATGCGATTAAAGGAAAGACAGCTGATCAGATTATGTCTTTGGAAAAGAAAGCGGTGGGAGAAGCAATAATTGAGAGATATAAAAAGTCTTTACGATGAAAACGTATTACCTGGATTCGAATGCTATTTTGAGATATTTTTTGGGTGACATTGAGCCACAATACGAAAAGGTAGAGCAGTGTTTATTGAAGGCTAAAAAAGGGCAGGTGAGGGTAAATTTGTGCTCAGAGGTAATTATGGAGGTGGAGTTTGTGTTGAGAAAATTTTATGATTTACCGAGAAAAAAGATAGTAAAATTGTTGTTAGGTCTGATTAAAAACTCCTATATAAAAATAGATAATATAAATGAACTACTGGAAGTAATTAATTTATTTGAAGATATCAATATTGATTTTGTGGATGTATTGTTGTTTGTAAGAGCTAAAAATGATGGGGCTGAAGTGTTATCTTTTGATAAAGATTTTAAGAGGCTAGAGAAGTTGGTGGGGTAGAATATTCCAAGTTCCGATCTTGGAATATTTAGCGGTTTGACATACTAATAGTATTATGGTATGTTTAGTATTATATGACACAGATGGTGGTAACAAATTTGCGAATGGAGCAACCGGATTGGTTGCAGATTAAGGCTATGGCTGGAGAAGTGGGTATGAGTGTGAATAAGTATATTAATCAGTTGATTAGAAAGACAGCAATAAAAGAAGAAATGGGAATGATTAAAGAGAGTAAAAAAATGACTATTTGGGACTTACCTAAAATTGCTAGTAAGAAAAACAAGCCAATGGGTATGAGTGAAGAGGATGAAGTAATCTATGGTTAAAGTGTTTGTGGATACGTGCATGTTTAAGGCTTTAATAGATCGAAAGGATGAGTTTCATGAGAAAGCGGTTAGGATTTGGGAAAAGATAGAGAAAGGAAAAGATGAGTTAATGACAAGTAACTATGTTTTGGATGAAAGCTTTACTTTGATCAGGTTAAGATGTGGTTTAGAAAAAGCTAATGATTTAAGAAAGATGGTGAGTAGTAGTGGAGATAGATTAAAAGTGGTGCGAGTGACGATGGCAGATGAGGCTGGAGCTTGGAAATGGTTTGTTAAAAATTGGAGTAAACTATCTTTTACTGATTGCGTGTCGTTTTCGATGATGAAGAGATTGGAGGTAAAGAGAGTGGCTGGTTTTGATGGACATTTTAAACGAGCGGGATTTAAAATAGAAAAATGAAAAAACAAAAAGGTTTAGTTTACGTTTTTACAGGTGACGGAAAAGGGAAGACCTCGGCGGCGCTAGGGATAGTGGCGAGAGCAGTGTGTAATAAGATGAAGGTGGCTTTTGTGGCTTGGTATAAGGAGGAGAGTTGGCCGATATCCGAGAAAGAGCTGCCTGCAAGGATAAACCCTGCAGGGGCTGAAGGGGAGTTGGAGATGTATTTTATGGGGGAGGGGTTTTATAAACTGCCGACGGATAAGGCAACGCCAGAGGAGCATAAAAAATCGGCCAAGAAAGCGTTGAAGAAAGCTAAGAGTCTTTTGGGGAGAGTAGATGTATTGGTGATGGACGAGGTAGTCAAGGCGATTGCTGACGGACTGATAGACGAGAAAGAAGTGGTAAGAGTGGTGGAGAAGAGAGGCAAGACTCATGTGGTTTTAACAGGGAGAGGTTTAGTGACAGGGTCCGGTCCTGTTAGTTTGATGAAGGTGGCGGACTTGGCGACCGAGTGCAGGAAGATAAAACACCCTTTTGATAAAGGAGTAAAGGCGGTTAAAGGGCTGGATTTTTAAGTTGTGGTAGAAGAGGTGTGGTTTTGATATGATTGTTTGATGAAAAAGAAAACTAAGATAGTGGCTACGATTGGGCCGGTTTCTGAGAGTGAAGAAAAGATAAAGAAGATGATTTTGGCTGGGGTGGATTGCTTTCGGTTTAATATGAAGCATGGAGAGATGAGTTGGCATGAAGAGACAATGAAGAGGATTAGGAAAGTATCTAAACACTTGAAGAGAACGGTGGCAATCTTGATGGATCTTCAAGGTCCTGAGATTAGAACCGGCAAGATTGTTGGTGGAAAAATGAAGTTAAAAAAAGGAGAGAGGGTGTGGTTTACTGGAGATCAAGAAATTGCGGATAAGAGTGATAAAAAGATGATTGTGATTGATAAGGTTGAGGTGTTGGAGCAGTTAAAGAAAGGCAATAAAGTGTTGATGGATGATGGGTTTTTGAGTTTTGAGGTGGTGGGGAAATCACACTCCAGGAGTGTGATAGAGGTGGAAGCAAAGGTTTTGGGTGGAGGAGTGTTGAGTAATCGCAAGGGGGTGAATGTGCCGGGAATGTACTTGGATATTCCGGTGTTGGTAGAGAGAGACTTTGAGTGCTTGAGTGTTTCTAATAAAGAAGATGTTGATTGGGTGGCTTTGTCATTTGTGGGCACGGCCAAAGACATTCATGTTTTAAGGAAAGAGTTAAAGAAGAGAGATATTAAGGCAGGAGTTATTGCTAAGGTTGAACGTGCAGATGCTTTGAAGAATTTAGATGAGATTATTGATGCAGCGGACGGAGTGATGGTGGCTAGAGGGGATTTGGGAGTTGAGATTCCCTTGCATGAAGTGCCTTATTGGCAGAAAGAGATGATTAGAAGGTGTCGAGAAAAAGCTAAGCCAGTGATTACGGCCACTCAAATGCTCCAGAGCATGATCGATAATCCAACTCCGACTAGAGCGGAGGTTTCTGATGTAGCTAATGCGGTTTATGACGGAACTGATGCAGTGATGCTTTCCGGGGAAACAGCTAGTGGTAAGTATCCTGTTGAGGCGGTTAAGGTGATGAGTGAAGAGAGTAGTTTTACTGAAAGTAAGGTGGAGTATAGTTCGGTAGAGTTGATTAAAAAAGAGATGGGCCAGACAGCGGCCATGGTGATAGCGGCCAATGAGTTGATTGAGTGTGGTTATAGGGGGGTGTGTGATTTGTCTGCGGTAGTGGTTTTAACAGAAACAGGTAAGTCGGCTAGATATTTATCTAGATTGAGACCAAAGTTGCCAGTGATTGGAGTAACTAGTGATAAAAAAGTGAGAGATATGATGAAGCTTTATTGGGGGGTGAGACCTTATTACTATCCATTTAAGAGACAGTCGGAAATGTCGGTTGGTAAGATTTTGGAGTTTTTGAAAGAGAGTGGAGAGATTAAGAAGGGCCAGAATGTGGTGATGATTTATGGAGAGGTTTGGGGAAAACCCGGATTGACAAGTGTGGTGAGAATTCAAGCGGTGGTGTAGTATTAAGACATGAATAGTCTGCCCGGTGATGATAAAAAAAAGAAGAGAGATGATCAAGATGGTAAAGTTGATTTGGTTGGTGTGTCTGGTTTATCTAAAGAGAGGTTGAGTAAACCCGCCCAGGAAGAAGGTCGAGGCAGTCAAGAAGTAACGCCGATGACGGAGTACACCAAGAAGGTGGATTTGGAGCCTGAGGTGGAGAGTTGGTTGGAGAAGTTGGAGAAAGAAGATACGCAACTACAAGATCCGGTAGTAGATGATCAAGGAAAAGTGGTGCTAGATTCTGCTAAAGATGGACAGGGGAGTGGAGGCAAGTTTAAAGTGATATTGCCCTTGACCAAAGAAGAAGTAGATAGAGGGTTACACCTTAAGGTGATAAATAGTGCTCGGTGGTTGGCTGAGTGGTGTATTAAAACAATCAAGATGTTTCATGGTAAAGTTGCATATAAGAAAGGGAAGTGATGGATCCATTAACTCAAATAATTGAACAAGCAAAGTATTTAGTGATGGTGGCCTTTGTATTAGGACTGGTTTTAGTAGTTATGGCGGGGCTTGGGTATGTATTGATTCATTGGTGGAAGTTTAAAGATAGAGAGAGAAAATCTCTTGATTTTAAACTTCTACAGATTGCGGTACCTAGGGATAATGAGACTAAAATCGATGCGGCTGAGCAGATGTTTGCTTCGTTGTTTAGCGTCAAGAAGAGTGGAGGTTTTTTTGGGTTTTTGAAACCGCAAGAACACATGTCTTTTGAGATTGTGGCTCAAAAAGAAGATATTAGGTTTTATGTGGCAGTACCCTCCAAACTGAAAGATTTGGTGGAGAAGCAAGTCCATGGAGCTTATCCTGGAGCTGATATTAAAGAAGTAGACGAGTACAGCGTGTTTGATGATGATGGCAAAGTAGCCTTTGCGGCTTTGAAGCAAAAAAGCTCATCTTTTTATCCAATGCAAGTTTATAAAGATTTGCCAGTAGATCCCTTAAGCTCTTTGACTGCGGCTTTGTCTAAGATGGGTGAAAACGAGGGGGCGGTGATTCAGATTTTATTATCTCCTTCAGATAGCAAGTGGCAGTCGGCGGGGAGAGCCTTTATTTCTAAAACTAAAAAATCTGAGGCTGATCCGGAGACGGCTAGCTATAAGATTGACCCAAAGACTTATGAGGAGGTTGAGAATAAGTGTTCTAAACCGGGATTTGAGACAACAGTGAGAGTGGTGGTGTCTGCTAAAACCAAAGATCAAGCTGAGGCTCACTTATCGAATATTGTAGGAACTTTTTCGCAATTAGCTTCGGATAATAATGGATTAACAAAAGCAAAGTTAAGACTAAAGAAGTTATTTATGATTGATTTTATTTATAGGTATCAGCCGGTGTTTGGCTCTAAGAGTATTTTATCGGTTGAGGAGGTAGCTACTTTGTACCACTTTCCTAATAAAAGTGTGGAGACACCCCATATCTTTTGGCTTCGAGCCAAGAGGGCACCGGCACCGGCACAGATTCCTAATGAAGGATTGTTTTTGGGTAGGAGTGTCTATCGAGGGATTACTCGAAGGGTTCATGTAACAGATAATGATAGATTAAGACATACTTATATTGTGGGAAAGACTGGAGTGGGTAAGTCTGAGTTGTTGATGGATTTGGTGATGCAGGATATTAAGGCGGGTAAGGGAGTTTGTTTTATTGACCCTCATGATACAGTGGAGAGGATTTTGGAGATGATCCCTCCGGAGCGAGCCGAGGATGTGATTTATTTTAATCCATCGGATACGGAGAGGCCGATGGGTTTAAATATGCTTGAGGCTAATACAGAAGAGGAGAAACACTTTGTGGTGAACTCAGTAATTGGTTTGATGTACAAGTTGTTTGATCCGCATAAAACGGGAATCATTGGTCCTAGATTTGAACATGCGGTTAGAAACGCGATGTTAACAGTGATGTATGAGAAGGGGAGTACCTTGGTGGAAGTGGTTAGAGTGTTGACAGACGCTAAGTATGTACAAGAGTTGTTGCCAAAGGTGACAGACCCAATAATTAGACGATACTGGACAGACCAAATTGCTCAAACTTCTGACTTTCATAAGTCCGAAGTCTTGGACTACATTGTGTCTAAGTTTGGCCGGTTTGTGACCAATAAGATGATGAGAAATATTATTGGTCAATCTGAGAGTTCATTTAACTTTAGAAAAGTAATGGATGAAGAGAAAATATTATTAATTAACTTGGCCAAGGGAAAGATAGGGGAGGAGAATAGTAACTTTTTGGGGTTGGTGTTGGTACCAAAGATTTTGATGGGAGCGATGAGCCGGCAGGATATACCCGAGAGAGATAGAAAACCGTTTTATGTTTATGTGGATGAGTTTCAGAACTTTGCTACTCCGGACTTTGCTCAAATTTTGTCTGAGGCGAGGAAGTTTGGTTTGTCATTAACGGTGGCCAACCAATTTATTGGCCAGATGGATGAGGAAGTAAAGAATGCTATTTTTGGTAACGTGGGCACCTTGATTAGTTTTAGGGTTGGAGTAACGGACTCGAATTATTTACAGCATGAGTTTAGTCCGACTTTTAGTGAAACTGATCTTATCAATGTGGAGAGATTTAATGCCTTTGTGAAGACGATTGTGCACAATGAACCAATGCCGGCTTTTAGTATGGATTTGACGAAGAACATGGATGAGGTACAAGCGATGAGGAGCGTGAAGATATCTGAGATGGTACAACAACTATCTAGGTTGAAGTTTGCGAGAGATAAGAATGTGATTGAGGCGGAGATCACTCAAAGGGCGAAGCTATAGATTAAAGTTCGTGGTAAAATAGGAGATTAAAGGCCGGTAGCTCAGTTGGTAGAGCGCCAAGCTTATACCTTGGTGGTCACAGGTTCGAGTCCTGTTCGGCCTACAAATTAAAGCTCTTCTAGGGTAGCGGGGGCTGAAGGTTTTGGGTTGACAA
>CAXBYZ010000006.1:0-45202 GCA_963980215.1 uncultured bacterium
GAGTATATGGGGTTCCGTTCCTTGCAGTCACTCACCCAAATTTCTCGGAACTATTGCGATGTGATAAAATCAAAATTATATCGCAAAAACGTTCCTCGAAACTTCCCATATACTCGAACGTTGTACAACATGTATTTTGCTATTTATAAGATTGCGAGCAGCTTTTTATAAATAAAAAGAGGGGTATTGGCTTATTACTTTAAATGATATAATTCAATTAATTAAAGCATATGACTTCTGCTATAGAATTAAAAAATAAACTAATAAATCCCCAGACTGAAACAATTCCTGGACTTTGGGGAAGATTTAATAAAGTTAGAAGAGCGTTAGTTTCTTCACTTTCGCCTGATGGGGCTAAAGGAATAGATAGGGACTTTGGAACATTTAGTTGGAGTGGTGCTGATCAGGGTATTCACGATCACTCAGGTTCAATTGATGGAACAAAAGATGGAGTCACTATCTTAGCATCAATTAAAGGGGTAACTGTTGATAATAATCCAAGATATGACATCAATGATGCAGGTGAGTGGGTTTATAGCGAAAAAAAAGAAACTAATGCAACTATTAAAGGGCATTTTATCTCCAAAGACGGAATGGAAGGTGCTGTAGAAATCGCATTTAAAAATGGACAACCATACTGTGAAGCTTATTGGCTATCCTGTCTTCACGGACACTTAAGACTTGAACAAATAGTTGCTCCAACCAGGGAAGTTTTAGAAGCAAAAGATTTAAGCTTAGATTATCAAGGCAGGGCTAAAATTCCCGAAACTAACTTAGCAATCCCAACTAAAAAAAGAAAACAATTAACGAAAGATTAAAAAGTTATTTTCTCAGTCCCAAAATTCACCCCCAACCCCTCTTTTGGGCTGAGAAAATTTTATTTCAGAAGAAATAAAAAGCTGCTCGCAATATTTTGAAGGTAAAATACACGTCTCACTCCTGCTAGTCGTTCGACCTCACTGCGTTCTCGCTCAAATCTTGAAATCTTTTTCGCTCGGGTCGTACAACCATCTATATCAACATCAACCCTCAATTTACACCGGCCTAACTTTTTCTAGTTACAGCAAGAGAGTAACTACTACCCATTGAGATTTTGGTCATTTTCGTGTATTTTCAGGTAACCATTTATGAAACCTAAAAAAGGCTACGTCTTTCTCATTATTCTAGCTGCCCTTTTTTGGAGCTTAGACGCTTTAATAAGACGTCAACTATCCGCTATTCCTTCCTCAATCATCGTTTTACTTGAGCACTCTATTTCATCCCTTGTTGCCCTCCCTTTCTTGAAAAGATTTATTCCTGAGTATAAGAAAATGAACGCCAAGGATTGGCTAGCCATTGCCTTTATCGGTGTTATTGGCGGTGGTTTAGCTTACGTTATGTACACCGAAGCTTTAGGGCAAGTTAACAACATTAGCTACTCAGTTGTTGCCCTTATTCAGCAAACTCAACCAATCTTTACTGTTATCTTAGCCACATTTCTATTAAAGGAAAAAATTACCAAGAAGTACGGCTTGTTTGCTTTGATTGCCTTAATCTCCGCTTATTTTCTGACTTTCCCAGACCTTAAACCCAATTTCTTGGGAGGAAGAGAGGAGCTAATTGCTGCCAGCTTAGCTATGGGTTCAGCTATTTTTTGGGGGGCGGCCACCACTCTTGGCAAGGTGGTCTTAAAAAAAATTAGCTACGCTGCCTTGGCTATCTTGAGATTTTTAATCGTAGTTCCGGTAGCCGGGCTTATTAGTTTGGTTCTTCATCAATCATATCCTCTCTCCAGCATTACCTCTTCTCAATGGGGTTACTTAATGATTTTGTCTCTTTTCTCTGGCATCATCTCCTTTATTATCTACTACAAGGGATTAGAGCACACTCAAGCTAAGGTTGCCACTTTTGCTGAACTTACTTGGCCGGTTGGCGCTGCTTTTATTGGCTTCTTTTTTCTAAAAGAAAGTCTCACCGTCATTCAAGTTGTTGCCGCTCTTATTCTGATGTTCGATATTCTTGCCATATCTTTAACTAGTCAACAACAATGAGTCAAGTAGTTTTGGTAAATTCCCAAGATAAAGTCATTGGTCACACTGATCTTTTAACAGCCCATCAAAATCCACCCCAACTTCATCGGGCTATCTCAGTTTTAATCTTTAACTCAAAAAAAGAACTCTTACTCCAAAAAAGAAGTCAATCCAAACCTTTGTGGCCACTGTTTTGGGCAAATTCTTGTTGCGGCAACAAGCGTCCAGGGTCAACTATGCTTCAATTTGCTCAAAAAAGACTGAAATATGAGATGGGCTTAGATGTTAAGCTAAAGTTTTGGTATAAATTTAATTATCAAGCCCAGTATAATCACCAATATAGTGAGCATGAAATTGACTATGTTTACCTGGGGTTTACTGACAAAAAACCTATCCCAAATCCTCAAGAAGCAATTGACAATAAATATCTATCACTATCAGCCATAAAAAATGATCTTAAAAATAATCCTCAAAAATATACACCCTGGTTTAAATTAATCATGAAAAAACTCACTTCGTCTGATATATTAACCTCATGAGGATTACAGTTATTGGTACTGGTTATGTTGGTCTGGTTAGTTGTGCTCTTTTTGCTGATCTTGGCCACCAAGTTATTGGTTTGGACATTGATCAAGCCAAGATCAAAAAACTAAAAGATGGCCAAGTGACTATTTATGAGCCGGGACTTGACACTCTTTTCCAAAAACACTTGAATTCAGGCAACTTAACTTTTACCACTGATTATCAGAAAGCCATCAAAAACACCCAAGTAATTTTCATCTGTGTGGGTACCCCTCCAAAAAAAGATGGCAGTTACGACTCCAAGTACGTCTATGCTTCGGCTGAATCTATTGCCAAAAACCTTACCAGCTACGCGGTTGTAGTCATCAAAAGCACCGTGCCACCATCCACTACTATAAGAGTTAAGCAAATTTTTGCCAAACACGCCAAGGTTAAGTACGACATTGCCTCAACTCCCGAATTTTTACGCGAAGGCTCTGCCGTCAACGATGCTCTTCACCCTTCAAGAATTGTTTTAGGAGTTGAATCCAAACAAGCTGAAAAAATATTAAGAGACGTTCACAAAAAACTTAAAGCCGAAGTCTTGGTGACTTCACCTCAATCGGCCCAACTAATTAAGTATGCCAGCAATGCCATGTTGGCCACCAGAATTTCATTTATCAATGCTATGGCCATTATCTGTGATCAAGTTGGCGCCGATATCAAAGACGTTTCCAAGGGGTTGGGACTAGACCCTCGGATTGGCCAAAGCTTTTTAGAGGCTGGTCTTGGCTATGGTGGCTCTTGTTTTCCCAAAGACACTTGGGCCTTGATTGCCTACGCTAAACAACTTGGTTATGACTTTAATTTTTTAAAGCAGGTTGACCAAGTTAATCACGATCAAATCGACTACTTTATCTCCAAAATCAAAAAAGTCTACCCCACTTTAAAAGATAAAACTTTAACTGTTTTAGGTTTAGCCTTTAAACCCAACACCGATGATCTTCGCGAGTCAAGATCAATCTCTCTGATCAATAAACTCCTAAAGTTAGGAGCAAGTATTAATGTTTACGATCCAGTCGCCAACGAATTAGCTAAAGATATTTTAAAAGGTGTTAATTTCTTTGACTCAGCCCCTCTCAGCTTAATAAACTCAGACGGTTTAGTTTTAGCCACCAAGTGGCAGGAGTTTGGCAATCTAAACTTAAAAAAACTTAAAAGATCAATGAAAACTCCAGTAATTTTTGACTCTAGAAATTTCTTTGATCCAAGTAAAGTGAAAAAACTTGGATTTAAATACCAAGGGATCGGCCGATCATGAAAACAGCATTTATCACTGGGATTACCGGCCAAGATGGCTCTTACTTGGCTGAATTACTCCTGGAAAAAAAGTACCAAGTTGTTGGCCTAGTTAGCTCCAAACACGATATTGGTTTTCAAAACATCAAGCACTTTAAACATCAACTTACTTTAGAGACTGGGGACTTGCTAGATAAAAATTCACTAGAAAAAATCATCAAAAAACACTCACCTTCAGAAATTTACAACCTAGCTGGATTAACTTTTGTCCCCGCTTCTTGGAAGAACCCCAGCTTGACCATAGACATCAACACACTAGGCTTATCTCGAATTATTGAAGTTGTTAGAGATTCTTTGCCTACTGCTAGAATTTATCAAGCCACTTCAGCCAAGATATTTGGTACTCCAGAAATCACTCCCCAAACCGAAACTACCCCACCCAATCCAGTTGATCCCTATGGAGTCTCCAAAACAGCCGCCCACCAATTAGTTAGTACCATGCGCAAGCAGTTTAATTTATTCGCTGTTTCCGGAATTTTATACAATCACGAGTCTGAGCGTCGAGGTATTGAGTTTGTCACCAGAAAAATTACCCACACCGCTGTCAAGATAAAGCTCGGTTTAGAAACAGAGCTAATACTTGGCAATCTAGAAGCCACCCAAGACTGGGGTTATGCTCCCGACTATGTTAAAGCCATGTGGCTCATGCTTCAAAACGATAAACCAATCGACTACATCATCGCTTCCGGCGAGCTTCACTCTGTCAAAGATGTTTGTCAAACTGCTTTTACTCATCTTGGCTTGGATTACCAAGACTACGTTAAGATAGACAAAAAATTCTTTAGAAAAACCGAGAGTCAATTAATTATTGGCAACCCTGCCAAAGCAAAAAAAGAACTTGGTTGGCAGCCAGAATTTAGTTTTAAAGATATGATTATCAAAATGGTTGAAAATGATTTATTATTAATGAGGAAGTTACGAACATCAAGGAAAGTTCGTAACAATTCCAGCAATATTTAGAGGAGAAAATAAATGAAAAAAGCTTTTATTACCGGTATTACCGGCCAAGACGGTTCTTACTTAGCCGAATTTTTACTCAAGAAAAACTACCAAGTTTTTGGATTAACTAGACGAACCAGTACATCCAATTTTGATCGTATCAAAGATATCCAAGACGACGTCACTTTAGTCCCCGGTGACTTACTTGATCAACACTCCATCACTCATGCTCTAAGAGAGATTCAACCAGATGAGGTCTATAACCTGGCCGCTCAATCATTTGTTCCCGCTTCATGGTCCCAACCAGTTTTAACCGGGGAGTTTACTGCTTTAGGAGTTACCAGAGTTTTAGAAGCCCTAAGAATTGCCAAGCCCGACGCCAAGTTTTACCAAGCTTCTAGCAGTGAAATGTTTGGTAAGGTTAGAATGACTCCTCAAAATGAAGATACCCCCTTCTATCCCAGAAGCCCTTACGGGGTAGCCAAAGTTTATGGTCACTGGATCACCGTAAACTACCGAGAGTCTTTTGACATGTTTGCTGTTTCCGGCATTCTCTTTAATCATGAATCAGAGAGAAGGGGGCTGGAGTTTGTCACCAGAAAAATCACCCACGCTGTTGCCAGAATTAAGCTAGGCAAGCAAAAAGAATTATTCTTGGGAAATCTTGACTCCAAGAGAGACTGGGGTTACGCTCCCGACTATGTAGAAGCCATGTGGATGATGTTACAGCAAGACAAACCTCAAGATTTTGTTATTGCCACTGGCGAAACCTGGTCTGTCAAACAATTTGTTGAGTACTCTTTTGAATCAGTTGGATTAAACTGGAAAGACTATGTCAAAAAAGACGAAAAATTTATGCGACCAGCAGAAGTTGATCTTCTAGTTGGTGATCCCTCTCAAGCCAAAAAGATCCTAGGTTGGGAACCAAAAACCAGCTTCAAACAAATGGTTGAACTCATGGTTCAAGCTGATATTAAAAAGGAGAAAAACTCATGAAAAAAGCCATAATCGTCGTTCCCACATACAACGAGGTCGAATCAATCTCAAAAATGATCAACCATTTATTTACTGAAATTTTCCCCAAAATTACTAACTGGCACTGTCAACTGCTTATTGTCGATGACACTTCTCCAGACGGTACCTACAAGGTAGTCCAAAAATTACAAAAAAAATACAAAGACCTATTTTTATTGTTAAACAAGGAAAAAGCCGGTATTGGTAATGCTTATGTCAAAGGCTTTAAGCTAGCCATGAGCAAGCTGAAAGCTGATGTAGTTATTGAATTTGATGGTGACTTTCAACACCCACCCACCGACATTCCTATCATGCTTCAAGAAATTGATAACGGCGCCGACTACGTCATGGGCTCTCGTAAAATCAAAGGCGGCTCCAATCCCAAGGGTTGGGGATTTAAACGCCTCTTCTTTTCAGAAGCAGGTGGTTTTATGGCTAGGTTTATTTTATTCTTCCCATTTAAGAATTTTTTTAAGATCACTGATCCTACTACTGGCCTCAAAGCCAGTCGAGTCAAAGGCTTTGTTGATACCATGGACATGGATCATCTCTACTCCAAAAAGTTTGGTTATAAACTCGAATTTTTATTCAAGATGGTGATGCTTCAAGCCAAGATCAAAGAAATTCCTCTAAAATTCGGCTTACGCACCCTAGGAGAGTCAAAAATTTCTGGCCAAACCGCTAGTGATATCTTAAAAACCGTCATTTTCCTGAGGTTAAAAAAAGAAGAAAAGTTAATCAAGGTCATGGTTGTTGGGGCTATTGGCACCATTATCCAACTTTCTTTCTTTAACCTTTTTAGAAGTTTGCTGGCTTTAAGTTTAAGTCTTGCTCAGAATTTAAGTATCGAAATTGCTATCGTCTCAAACTTTGTCATTAATAACTTATGGACCTTTAATGATCACCAGTTTTCCCTAAAAGAAATTAAAAAATTAGTGGTTGGCTTTTTCAAGTTTAACCTCACTTCCCTAGGGTCAATCTTGATTCAAAATCTGGTCTTGATTAGTGGCGTCAGTTTACTTGGTCGCTCCTTTTTTATTGAGAACGGCTTGATTATCGTCGGCATTCTCATTGGCCTTATCTGGAATTACATAATGTACACAAAAGTGGTGTGGAAAAAATAAAGAAATTTTTCAAAAATAACTGGTTAATTATCACCTTGAGTTTAGTCGGGGCAATCTTAAGGTTTTATAATTTAACTTCCAGTCTTCAGTTTTTAGGAGATCAAGGCCGAGATGTTTTAATCTTAAAAAAAATTCTCATAGATCATGATCTAGTTTTTATTGGCCCAATTACCTCAGTTGGAGACATGTATCTTGGACCCTTTTACTACTACTTAATGGCTCCTTTTCTGTGGTTATTTAACTATAATCCAGCCGGCCCAGCTTACGCTACCACTCTAATTGGCGTCATCACTATTCCCGTTCTTTATTTGATTACCAAAGCAATGTTTTCAAAAAAAGCTGCTATTTTTACTTCAATTCTCTATACCTTAGGGTATGTGCCTATCACTCAAACTCGGGGAGCCTGGAATCCAAACCCAATGCCACTAGCTGTTTTGGGTATAATTTACAGCCTCCATCAAGCTATCTACAAAAAAAATTCAAAGCTTCTTTGGTTATTTGGTCTCTCTCTAGCCATAGCCCTTCAACTCCACTACATGATTGTTTTTCTAGCCCCATTCTTAATCTGGCAAACTATTTTAATTTTAAAAAATAAAAAATCAAGAAAATATTTTCTATCATCTATCTTAATTTTTATACTATTAAATCTCCCTCTTGCGCTATTCGAATTAAAAAATAATTTTCTAAACATTCGAGGTTTAAGTTACTATTTTCAAACCAATGAGTATCAAAAATTTAGTTTACTTAAACTACTTAAAGACATGATCGGTCGCAGTCAAGAAGTTATTGGTATGCTTTTAGGGTTTGGAGAGAAAACCAACCCTCTTCGAACTTGGGTTACCAACTCTACCATTGCTACTCTTATTTACTACTTAATCAAAAAACCAAAGAAAGAACTGATCCTGGTATCAGTTTGGATCTTAACTAGCATCACTACCCTCGCTTTCTATAAAGGTGCCATCTATCCCCACTACTTGGGTTTTATCATGCCAATTACCTACATTCTTGTTGGTTTTCTACTTTCTAACTTAAAAAAAATACTCATAATTATCCCAATAACTTTTATCTCTCTATTTGCTAGTATCAACTACAAACCTCTTTTAGATGCTTATGCTGGCAAAGGCAACTTAGATTCTGTTAAAAAAACTTCAGAATTTATCATCAACGACATCAATCAAAATCAACATCAAAACTACAACCTTACTCTTATAGATGGAACCAGAGATTATAAAGCCATGAGTTTTAGATACTTTCTTGAATTAAATGAGCTAAAGCCCCTAAGTATGTCCGATTACCCTAAAACAGATGTTTTATATGTTATCTCCCCCTACAAACAGACAAATATCAGCAATCATCCTATTTGGGAAATAGAGTCACTAAAACCATCAAAGGTCACCCAGGTTTGGGAATTTCACAAAACCGAAAATATCTATAAAATAGAGAGATTATGAAAAGTTTATCTATTGTCATCCCAGCCTACAATGAATTGGCAAACTTCAAGGCGGGTAAGTTAGACCAAATTAATGAATACTTAAAAAAAAGACAACTAGATTGGGAAGTCATCATTGTAGACGACGGTTCAACTGATAGCTCAAATGAATTAATAAAAAAATATACTCAAAATAAGAAAAATTGGCACTTTATCCAAAACTCCCATCAAGGTAAAACCAACACTATAAAAACTGGAGTTTTTATTGCTAAAAAACCTTTCACATTATTCACCGATTTTGATCAAAGCACCCATATATCAGAAGTTGAGAAACTAACTCCATTTATTAGCAAAGACTTTAAGGTAATCATTGGTTCAAGAGAAGTAAAGGGTTCTCATCGAGACAAAGAACCCTGGCATCGTCACTTAATGGGAAAAGGCTTTAACTTCGGGGTTCAGCTGGTTGCCGTTCGGGGTATTCACGACACTCAGTGCGGCTTTAAAATCTTTGATACTGCCATTGCTAAACAACTATTTAACTCCCTTAAAGTTTACCGCCCCAGTTCAAAACCAGAAAAACATGCCTTTACCGGAGCTTTTGACGTCGAGCTTTTATTTATTGCCAACAAAAGAAAAATTAAAATTGCTGAAGTTCCTATCAACTGGCAACACACTGCTACAGCTAGAATCAGTCCAATTAGAGACTCTATTAGGATGGCTCTAGATGTGATCAAAATTAGACTAGTTGACATCATTGGTGGCTACAAACAACTATGATCTGGGTCTACACAGCCTCTTTTTTACTCTTATCTCTCTTTTCTTTTACCCAAATAGACCTAAACTTAACCCTCTATAACAGCAACTTACTGCTACCCATTTTAAATTTCTTAAAAAATATCGGCTACCGCCAAAGAACACTATCTGCTGTTATTTTTATTATCTTAGCAACTTCTCTTTACTTTAATTATTTAAAGTTAGTTTACAAACAAAAAACTTCCAAGAAACACCTAAAAATTGTCTTGCTTGTTACCTTTTTAGCAGGAATACTTGCTTACCCCATGTTTTCTCACGACATTTTCAACTACTTATTTAACGCAAAGATGGTCATAATTTATCACTCCAACCCCCATACTCACACAGCCGTAGAATTTGCCACTGATGCTTGGACTAGATTCATGCACAACACTCACACTCCAGCTCCTTATGGCTACGCCTGGACAGGAATCTCTCTTTTGCCTGTCTATTTGGGGCTACCCAGCTTTACTTTGAGCCTTTGGTTTACTAAAACGCTAATTTCCACATTTTTCTTGTTAGAAATATTTTTTTTCACTAAAATAGCTAAAATAGTTCACAAAAAAGACTCACTAAATAGAGTCATAGCCCTAGGGCTAAACCCTCTAATCTTAATGGAAACTTTTATCATTGGCCACAACGATAGCATAATGATGTTTTTTATCTTTTTAAGCTTTTACCTCTTAGAAACAAACAAAACTACAAAGAATAAATTTATAAGTTTATTAAGCTTTATTGCTTCAGTCTTTATTAAATATGCCACAGTTGTCTTAGCCCCGGTTTTACTACTCAAAAATAAAATCAAAGATATATATGCGACCAGCGGATCAATATTATTAGTAATTTTGCTTTCAAGACCCGGTCAGCTCAATTCTTGGTATCTTCATTGGGGGATTGCCTTCTTACTTTTAAGCAAGTCAAAAAAGCTAGTTAAGCTTGGCATCTTGCTTTCAATTGGGGGCATGCTTAGGTATCTACCCTACATCTACTTTGGCCATTGGGATTTTCCAGTTACGATAATAAGATGGGTCCTACTACTAGCTCCATTGATTTTTCTAATTCCAATAAAAACTATTTATGAAAAAATTACTAGCAAATAAAAATATTTTCTTAATCACCACCTTAATAATTTTTTTTGGGTGGTATCTATTTCATCTAACCGAGATTCCAATCTTTGCCGATGAAGCTATCTATCTAAATTGGGCCAAACGTATTGCCATTGGGGACGAAAACATATTTATATCCATGTACGACGGTAAGCCCCCACTATTTATGTGGTTGTCTGGTTTAGCCTCTTACCCAATCAAAAACTTGTTGTTAGCTGGTAGACTAGTCTCTGTTTTCAGTCTGTTTATGGCTTCAACCTACATATTTAAAAAACTAAAAAAAACCACTTTTTCTTGGGCCTTCCTTTCTCTAGTTTTTATCCTTGGAAACACTTTCTTCTTCTTTCACGCAAGACTAGCTTTACTAGACACTTTATTTGCTAGCTTAGTTATTCTCTTTATATTTACATGGTCAAATGCTAGTTCAATTAAGCAATCGCTCCTTTCAGGTCTTTTTATCAGTCTAGCTTTTCTTACCAAAACTCCGGCCTTATTTTTACTCCCTCTACCGTTTTTTGTTTTAACTAAAAAAAGAGACAAAGCCACCTTAGTTAAAGTAGCTACTACTTTTAGTATTTTTATTGCCACCCTCTTACTGCTTAAAACCAGTCCTTGGTTCCCATCACTATTTAATCGATCAACAGACTTTACTTTTACCATCACACAAGTTCTAACAGGTCAACTCAATCATGTTTGGCCCAACATCAAAATTATTTTCAGTTGGCTTTCATTCTACTTAACCTGGCCAATCTTGTTATTTTCAGTCCTTGGATCAATCAAAGGTTTTAAGAACAAAAATTCTTTAATCATCAATCTAAGTCTTGCCTCACTTCTTCTTTTTACTCCACTAGCTATCTTAGGCAAGATGATCGCTTCAAGGTATTTTCTAGCTCTAGGGTTTACCTTACCAATCCTTGCTGCTTACTTTTTATCAAGTACTCCAAAAAAATATATTGTAGTTATCACTGCAGCATTTTTAAGCATTACCATCCCCAATAACTATCAATTCCAAGACAACTACTTTTATGCCATCCTTCCCAAGGAAGATAACCAACAATACTTTAGAGATTGGTCATCAGGTATTGGCTTGGATAGTGTTAGTCAATTTATTAACCAACAAGCAAAAGACAAAAAGGTTTTAGTTCTTACAGAAGGAACTTTCGGGACCTTACCAGATGGACTCTTTGTCTACCAAGAGAATAAAGAGAGTTTTTCTAATCTAGAGATAGTTGGAGTGACTTCTCCATACTCAGAAATTTATCAGCAAGTTTTAACCTCAACCAACACTAAAACAATCTACTATGTTGGGAATCACAATCGTATTAATGATCAATTTCGTCAAGAAAACAAGATGATCTTATCCTACGACAAAAAAGATGGTGGCTATGCTCTAGAAGTTTATGAAATAACCCAATGAAATCAATTAAAAAATCTACCATCATAATTTTAATAATTAATTTAATCATCGTTACTTATTGGTTAATAAATTCCCAGTACTTTCCAGTTCACGACTTTACAGCCGGAGCAAGAGTGTACGAGTTGACCCAGACGGTTAAAGACGGTCAATTTCCCCCTCGTTGGTCTAGTAATTTTGGTTTTGGAATGGGTATGCCATTGTTTCAATTCTATGCTCCCTTATCTTTTTACTTAGCTACAATTCTTAATTTACTAGGTATCCCAATTTTGCTAACTATAAAAATAGTTTATTTAATATCCACCATTGTTGGTTTTTACGGAGCCTACTTACTTGGTAAAAAACTCATCAATCACTTGGGGGGCTTAATTACCGCCACTGCCTTTACTCTAGCTCCATATCACGCTCTAAATATATATGTACGGGGAGCAACAGCCGAGTACTTTGCTCTTAGCTTCACCCCCTTGTCACTCTACTATGCTTTCAATCTAATAGATAACAAAAACAAAACAAACTCATACCTTGGGTTAGTCTTGAGTTTAGTTGCCATCTACCTTTCTCACAATGTCACTATTCTTACCTTTATGCCTTTTTGGTTTTTTATCGTTTTTACTTATGCTTTAATCAAAAAAAAACCAAAACAAATCGTTAGCAACTTATTAGCTCAACTTCACGGCTTGTTAATCTCTGCCTACTTTCTCATTCCTGCCTTTTTTCAAAAATCACAAACCAGTGCTTTAACTTTAACCCAAGGTTTTAGCCAATATAATCTTCACTTTCTCTACTTTAGACAACTACTCAATCCAAATTGGGGTTACGGAGGCTCTATCTTGGGTATAGATGATAAAATGTCTTTTTATCTCGGAATAGACCTACTTTTACTCTCACTTTTTTCAACTCTATTACTATTCAAAAAACCTTATCGCAAGATACTCGCTCTATTTTCTGCCAGCCTTTTTTTATCAGTCTTAGCTACCAACTTTAAAACTAAGTTTATCTGGGAAGTTATTCCTCTAGCAGACTACATTCAATTTCCTTGGCGGTTTTTGGGTGTTGCTTCTCTATCTCTTTCTATTTTGGCAGGTTTCTCAATGTTAAATAAAAAGCTTAAAAAAAACTGGCTAATTATCCTCTCGATAGTTATTGTCTTAAATGGTAGATTTTTCCGTCCAGAAAAGTTAATCGAGCCAAGCGAAACCTACAATCCAAACCCAACTTACATACAAGAGAGAATGAGTACTGTCATGCCAGACTATCTCCCAAGCGAGGTTAACTGGAGAGATGAAGAAGTTCCTGAAAGTCTCATCAAAGCCAAAAACAAAGACACAGTTATTAACATTGTTAATAACACCTCAGATTTAATCCAAGCAGAAATTAATACTACAAAAAATGACACTATCAATCTCAACCGTTACTACTTCCCTAACTGGCAAGTTACTATCAACAATCAAACCAATTCTTGTCAAAAAAGTGAAGATAGTAGATATCTTTGCCAAGTCAATTCTGGCCGATCAGATCTGAAAGTAGTCTGGAGAGAAAAGGGGATCAACGCCTACAGTAATTTACTTTCACTACTTGCCTTACTATCTCTAGCCTTTATAAGTATAAAAAATAAACTAAAGGCTAAATCTTCTTAAGAATTTATTCGCTAACCTCTTAACAATTTTTGCTTCTCTAATCACTGTCTCTCTTTTCCACCACTTCCAATCCTTAAAAGCCGTTTTCAACTTTCTCTCCACCACTTCAATAGACTCAACCTCTTGTTCATCAAACTTTCTTAACTCCCATACTTTAACCACAGTTACCAGCTCATAAAATGACTGCAACAAAGACAAAACAAGGCCGTGAAAACCGTCTTTGTAACCCTCAAAAGCTAAATATCTTTTGATAAAATCACTCACTGGCCTAGTGATCAATGGGAAAAATAACTGCTTATCTTTTAACTCTTTATTCAAATGTTTGGCGTCTTCAGAGGTATACCGATTTAACTTATCAATAAACTGAAAAACACTTTCATAGTTATAGTGTTTAATCGGATTTTCAAGCTTCTCCACTTTTCCGCCGATTACAGGATTTTCATGAATTCTTTCACAAGGATAAGTAGCTAAACCTTGCTTAAATAATCTCAGTTGATAGTCCGGTGCCCAGCCTGTATTTTCAATCCATTTAGAAAAAATAATATTTTTTCTAGGAATCATGTACCCTTCTGCCCGTGGATCTTTCAAAACTACTCCAATCTCTTTTTTTAGCTCAGGAAGCATCTCTTCATCACTATCCATCCACAAAATCCACCCAGACCTAACCTTATCAAGTACTTCTTGCTTGTTACTATGAAAAGTATTGTTATGTTTTAACTCAAAAACATTACTAGTAAATTTTTTCGCGATCTTTAAAGTATTATCTGTTGATTTATCATCAACCCCTACAATAATCTCATCTGCCAAATCCTTAACTGATTCAAGCATCTTCCTAATTTTTTTCTCTTCATTAAAAGCCAGAGTACAAACAGTTACTTTATTTTTTTGCATACCTTAAAAATATATTTATATAACTCTTTAGTTGCTTACCATTAACCACAAACAAACTAAACAAGTAAACACTTGCACCTATTATGACATTAATTAACAAGCCAGTTAAGTTTAAGGGAATAAAAATGGCCAAAGTTTTTAAGGAAACAAGCATCAATAGAGAAGAAAATAAACCTGGGCCAATATTTGATAACAAATTAAACGAAACAGATCTTTTGACTAACCACAAAGTAACCACAGAAGTTAAAGAGATTAAAACACTTCCTACAGCCACACCATAGTATCCATACTTAATGGCTAAATATGGATACAAACCAAGAGTCAATCCCGTCCACATCACCATCAAGGCCATCACTTGTTTTATCTTTCCAGTAGCTGTTAAGAAGTTTGTTAAAAATGTAGATATCGATGCAATCGCAGCGCTCACCAAGAACAAATTAAAACTAGGCAAACCCACTTCCCACTTTGAGTACTTTGGTAAAATTTGAACAATCTGTGGCATGATAAAGTAAGCTCCTGTTAAGACGGGGAAGATCATCACACTGATAAAGTAAACAGAGTACTCCAAAGATTTTTGTAGTCTCTCCATCTTGGCTTGTAGTCTAGAGAACATAGGAAAAGCTACCTTGACAGTTGAATCCAAGAAGTATCTTAAAGCTAAGTTGGCCCATTTTTCAGCCCAACCCAATATTCCCATGGCTTCTAATCCAAGAATTTTCCCCAGAACTAATAAAGACACTTTATCTTTAAAGACAGCTAAAATGCTATTTGCTTGATAGGGGATCCCAAATTTTAACAAAGACTTTATTGCCTTAATAGAAAACCTAATTTTTGGTCTCCAAGGCACTAAGTAATAAATTGCTATTACTCCAACAAAAGCCCTAGCCACTACTGCTACCACATAACTCTTGATTCCAAACCCCATCACTGCCAAAGAAACAATTAACACATTAAAGACTAAAGTTTCAGCAACTTGAGGAATAATCACTTTCTCAAACTTCAACTTCCTCTCCAGCAACACCGAAGGTATGGTTTTAAGCGAAGCCATAAAAAATGCCAACAACAATGCATAGATCAGCATTAAACCATCTCTATCAAAACCATAAAAATCTCTTATTGAACTAGATAATAAAACCGCTAACCCAATTCCGCTCAAGACTAAAACTTCCTGAATGGTAAAAGTTGCTTCAATTTCTTTCTTACTCAACTTACCAGGCTTCTGGATTAAAGCCCCTGCCAAACCAATATCTGAAAAATAAGTAAGTATCTCAATTACCGACGAAGCAATAATAAAAACTCCAAATTCTTCTCGAGTCAAGTAAATTGTTAATGCTAAAGTCCCAGCAAAGTTAATCGCATTCAAAAAAAATGTTCTAGAAATCAAAGCCACCACTGACTTGACTGCTCTTTGCCCAATTTGTTTAGTTTTTAACATCTCTTTATTCTATCAAACACTTATTTGATATAATACCTCATTACTTAATATGAAAAAAAAATCTTCTCCAAAAATTAAACTCTGCACTATTATACTTGAGTACCAAAACTCAAAGTTAACTCTTGAGACTTTAGAGTCACTAAAGTCAGCCTTAACTCCAAGTCATGTTACTCACCACATTATCGTTGTCGACAACAGTCCGGTTCCAGATGGTGTTCTTCAGAAGAAGCTTCCAAGATACAAAAACGTTGATCTAATCACCACCCATGAAAACACTGGTTTTGCTCATGGCAATAACCAAGGTATCACTCGTGCTTTAGAAAAAGGCTACACCCACATCATGATGTTAAATAATGATGTCTTGGTAGATAAATACTTCATCAAACATCTACTTATTGCCATGGATAACGGTGCTGACATAGTTGTCCCAAAAATTTACTTTGCCAAGGGCTATGAATTCCACAAAGATAGATATAAAAAATCAGAACTAGGAAGTGTTATTTGGTATGCCGGCGGTTACTTTGATTGGGACAATGTTTATAGTAAACACATCGGTATTGATGAAGTCGACAAAGGCCAGTTTGATAAAGCCAAACCCATCGACTTTGCTAATGCTTGTTGTGTCATGATTAAAAAAGAAGTTTTTCAGGAAATTGGCTTTCTAGACAATGATTACTTTCTCTACTATGAAGACGCCGACTTTTCTTTTAGAGCCTACATGGCAGGTTTTAAGATACTCTACGAACCTAAGTCAAAAATTTATCACAAAATTTCCTCAAGCTCTGGCGCTGGATCAAAACTTCATGACTACTATCTCACTAGAAATCGTCTTCTTTTTGGCTACAAATATGCCTCCGCAAGAACAAAGTTTGCCCTATTTAGGCAAAGCATCACCAAGATCTTAACTGGTCGGCCAGGGGAGAAACAGGGAAACCTTGACTACTACAGAAAAAAACTAGGCAAAGGCAACATTTTATGAGTCTAACTATTGTAGTCTTAACCTCAAACAACCAAGATGTGCTTCAAGGTTGCTTAGACTCAATCAAGTCACTTGGGAAGATACTAATAATTGATGATTACTCAACCGACAAAACTCTCGCTATTGCCAAAAAATATCAGACTCAAATATTCACCAATAAACTAACAACTTTTGCCAAACAAAGGATTTTTGCTATCAAAAAAGCAGACACAGATTGGGTTTTTTTCCTAGATTCTGATGAGAGATTAAATAGTCACTTAAGAAAAGAAATTAAGCTGGCCATAAAAGACTCTCCTCACTCTGCTTTTCAACTCAAACGCCTCAACTACTTTTTCGGCAAACCAATAAAACATGGCGGTTATTGGCCCGATTGGCAAGTTCGCTTATTTAAAATAAAAGACTTTAAGAATTTTTCAGGAGCAGTTCACGAAACCCCTCACTACAATGGTTCTCTAGGAGAGCTAAACAATCACCTAACTCACTTTACTCACAAGAATTTAATTGAAGGCTTAAAAAAAAGTATTAACTGGACCGCCCTTGAAGCCGACGACTTTATCAATTCTAATCATCCTCCAGTAAGATGGTGGCATTTATTAAAAGTCTTCTTCAAAGAATTCTTCTTTAGATACTTTCAAAAAAAAGGTCTCTTGGATGGCTATGTTGGTTTTGTTGAAAGTTTAATTCAAGCCATCAATAGATTCTTTGTCTACCAGCAAATTTGGGAGAAACAACAATCACCAACCATCGTAGAAAAGTATCAGCTACTAGACAAAAAAATTCAATGAAGATTGGCCTCTACAATCCCTATTTATCAAGCGTTTTAGGTGGCGGGGAGCGTCATTTTCTATCAATCGCTCAATGTCTCTCAAAAGACCATCAAGTCGACATTATAATAGATAAGCTGGATCCAGCTCTTAAATCCAAGCTAAAAAACACTTTTAATCTCAGGTTAGACAACATTAATTTCATAGAATCATCTTTTTCTAATCTTTCTATTCTTGCTAGGATTAACTTTACCAAAGCTTATGATATCTTCTACTACATGACTGATGGCAGTTTTTTTATTAGTCGAGCTAAAAAGAACATTGTCCACTTTCAAATTCCCTTTAAAAACCAACCAACCTTCATCCAAAGACTAAAACTGTCTACTTGGAGTACAATCACTGCCAACTCTCAATTCACCAAAGATTGGATTGAAAAAATCTGGAAATTTAAAGTCAAGTACGTCCATCGTGGTTCAATTGATACTAAAAACATAAAACCAGCCAAGAAACAAAACACCATTCTTTCAGTTGGCAGGTTTATCTCAGACAAAAACGACAAACACTGCAAGCGTCAAGATTTTCTTGTTAGCACTTTCAAAAAAATGTGTGATCAAGGCCTCAATGACTGGAAACTGGTTTTACATGGCAACTTTGAAAAAGGAACAGACAATCAACTCTTTTTAAAAAAAGTTAAAAAAATCTCAAAAGGGTACCCAGTCTCAATTCACCATAACTCTTCATTTAAAGAATTAGTAAAAGATTATGCTTCAGCTAAAATCTACTGGCATGCAGCTGGTTATGGAGTTGATCAAACTAAAAATCCTCAAGCAGTTGAACACTTAGGTTTAACTACAGCCGAAGCTCAAAGCGCAGGTGTCGTACCGGTAGTTATCAACAAAGGTGGTCAACCTGAAGTGGTCAGCCACAATCTTGATGGTTTTCTTTGGGAGACTCAAACACAATTAATTACTCAGACACTTCAATTAATTAAAGACCAAAAATTATGGCAAAAAATATCCATCACTGCTATTAAAAACTCCAAATCCTTTTCAGAAGAAAAATTTAATACTTTAACAAATAAAATATTTACCATATGAAATCTATCTCGGTTGTTATTCCAAACTATAAAAAGGAACCCTTAATAAAACACTTACCTCAGGTTATAAAAGCCTGTCCCAACACAGAAATAATAGTTGTTGACGATTGCTCTCCGGACGATACCGTTACCTACCTAAAAAAACACTTTCCTACAGTTAAGGTTATTCGAAACAAAATTAATCAGAGATTTGCCGAAAACTGTAACATTGGTTTTCGGGCTGCAAAAGGAGAAATAGTTATCTTAATCAACTCAGACGTAGCCCCCAAAAAGAACTTCTTAACCCCTCTCACTAGACATTTTAAGGATCCAAAAATGTTTGCGGTTGGCTGTCTGGAAATTCAGACCGTTGATGGAAAAAAAGAAATTTCTGGGAAAAATAAATGCCAATTCAAGAGAGGATTTCTAATTCACTCAGCTTCAAAGATAAAAAAACTAACTACTCCTTCAAAAAACTGCTGGGCCTCAGGTGGATCTATGGCTTGTGACCGTAAGAAATTTCTAGAAATCGGTGGTTTTGACACACTTTATAAACCAGCTTACTGGGAAGATATAGATCTATCTTGGAGAGCCAGGGAAAAACATGGCTACAAAATCTTATTTGAGCCTCGCTCCCAAGTTTTTCACAACCACGAAACTACCAATGTTTCAGTTTTTGGTTTAAGACGCATGGAAATCATGGCCATGAGAAATCAAGTTCTTTTTGTCTGGAAAAACTTCAAAGGCCAAAAACTTTTAAAACACTTTCTCTGGCTTCCTTATCACCTCACTTTTACCACCATCCGCACCAAAGGAATTTTTCTTGTAGCCTTCCTTCAAGCCATCAACCATTGGAGAAAAACAAGACATGAAAGTAAAAATTAAATCATTCTTTAAAAAGTACTTCTGGCTCATACTAATTGTAGCTATCGGAGCCACTCTACGCCTATACAAACTATCTTCAATCCCTTTATCTTTAAACTGGGATGAAACCGCAATTGGTTGGAACGCTAAAACTTTGTTTCACACCAGAAGGGATGAGTACGGAACTCTACTCCCTTTAAGCTTTAAGTCATTTAGTGACCACAAGGCCCCTTTCTTGGTCTACTTAACAGCTCCGTTTGTTGGTCTACTTGGATTAAAAGAGTGGGTAGTTCGACTCCCTTCAGTTTTAGCAGGATTAATAACTATTATAGTTGCCTACTTTTTAAGTCTAGAGATCGGAGTCAGCCAAAACTTAAAGCAAAAATCAAGAAAGATGCTTGCTACTGTTAGTTCAACATTTATTGCCTTATCTACTTGGCACACCTACTTTAGTCGACCAGCCTTTGAATCAAACGTTGCCTTAATGTGGCTTACTCTTGGAGTCTGGCTATTTTTATTATCACTAAAAAATTTTAACCTCATTTTTCTATCTGGCTTGTCATTTATTCTATCCATATACACCTATCACAGCCCTAAAATTATCTTACCTATATTTTTACCCATAATTTTTTTACTCTACAAAAAAGAACTTCTAAAGCCAATAAAGAAAAACTTAAAATTTTATCTAACTTCATCCGCTATTCTCTTAATCACAGTAATTCCAATTCTAAAAGTAAACCTTAATCAAGAGGCTTCCAGTCGAGCCAAAAGCACAATTATTCTTTACGATGACAACGCAAACCCAAAACCCTTGAATCGTGAACTTCTGGGTAAATTTATTTCAAACTACTCTCTTCACCTAACCCCCAAAAGCTTCATAAAAGGGAACTCAGACAACTATCGTCTTAGTATGAAAAACAATGGCCTCATGCCCGTGGTCCAGTACCTTCTTTTTCTTATTGGTCTAATTTTTCTACTCAAAAACCACAAAAACAAAACCTCCATACTTCTTATTTCTTGGTTTCTACTAAGCTTTCTCCCCTCAGCCTTAGGCAAAGATATCGTACCTAATAACATCCGCAGCCTAAACTCTCTAGTTCCAATCCTTCTTATCTCAGCCTTAGGTTTTGTAAAAATTTGGGAGCTAATTAAGCCAAAGAAGGCAAGAAATATTGTCATTCTTGTTATCATTATTTTTTATTTTTGTGGCATCATTAAAGCTCTTAAAGAATACTTTATAGATTTTCCTAACTACTCAGCCCAAGACTGGCAATATGGATACAAGCAAGCAGTTCAAGTGGTCAAAAGTCATGAGCATGAAGTAGACTCTATTATCATTACCACCCATTATGGTCAGCCCCACATTTTTACCTATTTTTTCCAAAACCGAAAACCCCTCGATGTTTTCTGGGGTAGCATGATTAGTTATCAATTCAAAAAAATTGATTGGAGTACACTAATAAACCAACAAAATCAGTTAATTATTGCCACACCTGAAGAAATCTCCCCAAAAGATCCAAAGGTTATTGATATAATTAACTTTCCCGATAACACCACCGCTTTTGTCGTTGTAAAAACATGAAATCACTAACATCACTAACATCCAAAATTAAAAGAAATAAATTCACTTTTTTTAGCTGGTTCCTATTTTTAGTTACCAGATTATTAATCTTAAAACTTCCGCCACTCTACTACTCAGATGTCTCACACGACTACGAGAGATACGCCAATATGTGGTGGTATGGTCTCACTCCGTATCTAGAGCACTACTACGAGTACCCACCAGCCACTATTCCACTACTCCTTGCCCCCTTGTGGTTAGACCAAAAAGGTCTCGGATTTTACTACCAAAACTATCGTACTATCATATTTGGCTTAGAGTTTTTTCTCTTTTCCTTGATTGTTAAAACCCTAAAAAATCGATCATTAAAAGCCAAGTATTTATCAATTATTTTCTACTGCCTTATTGGCTTAGTGGCCAAAGATTTTTGGTACGAAGGCTTGGATCTAGTTTTTATCGGCTCCTATCTTGCCGCCATACTATTTCTCCTTAAAGGTAAAGACATTAAAAACAGCATCACAACTTGGTTTTTCTTTTGGCTCTCATTTGGAATTAAGTTTATGACTCTGCCCTTATTTCCAGCTCTCTTTGCTTCGATCAAAAATAAATTTAGAAACAAACTTCTACCCATTATCATTGGCGGGGTTATTGTTTGGGGAGTACCAATAATTATCTTTAGGTCATCTTTATTGGTAAGTGTCGTTTTTCACCTTAATCGGCCGGCCAAGTATGGCTCCTTTCAAAGCCACCTAGCAGATTTTGCCAATCACTTTACTCAATCTGAAACACGCACTACCAAGCCTCCTGACTATCAACTTGAAGGACCAATCTCTGCTCAACTCGAAAATATTTTTGGACCCGTATTCTATATAGGAATAGTAGTCATTGCTTTAATTAGTTTTATTCACATCACAAAAAGAAAAAACCCAGACCTAAAAAGCTTGCTTAAATACTCACTGATATACATTCTTTTTATCTTTTTATCCGGGAAAACTTTTTCTTCACCTTTTTATATCTGGTTAATTCCACTTTTAGCCATCTTTCCATTTAAAACCACAAAAAACCAAAGCCTAGTTTTCTTACTCACTCTCTACATGATCATTTTAGATACCACCTCCCTCATATCATTGCCCCCTACACCTGTTTTAGGTCCAGTAACTTTAAAACTACTCAGAGATTCTACTAGATTTATCCCTATGTTTATTCTCTTAGCATTTTTTTCTACAATTAAAGATAAAAAATAATTATGACTTTACTGGTAAACTTGATTGGCTTTCTAGTTTTCTTCTACATTTTTTCCTATCTTCCCGGATTACTTATTCTAAAAAAATTAAAAATTAAATCATTTTGGGATCTAGATTTAGCTGTTGGCATTACTCTTCTTGGTTCAACTCTTTTCTTTGGAAGATGGCTGCTCCCAACCAACTATATTTTATCTATTATCTTTCTCATTTTAATTAGCTATCTATTCTTAAACTATAAACAACTTAACTTAACAATCCCCAAGATTAAGCTCAACTACAAATTACTACTCGTTTTATTATTAGGGGTGACCGCTCAATCTCTGCCCTACATTACTTCTCTAATTAAAGGGGAGTCATATCTTTCCAGCTATATTTTTTCCAATCACGATCAAGCCTGGCACGCCTCCTTAATTTACGAACTAGTCAATCACTTTCCTCCTCAAATCCCCGGGTTTTCCGGAGTTACTTTAAAAAACTACCACTATCTTTATGATCTAATCCTAGCCGCTAATTTAAGTTTCTTGCGTCTAAACTTAAACTATCTCTTACAAGGTATTTACCCCATCGCCATATCTTTCTTATTTGGAACTACCATCTATCGAGTTACCACCCTCTTAACCAAGAGTAAACTTACCCCTATTTTAGCTGTTTTCTTTGGTTACTTTGCCAATAACTTAAGTTTTTTACAGCAATTTATAGGGAAAAATGATTGGCAAATTAGTGACTTGATTATTGATCAACCAATTATTTACCTGTTTAATCACCAAACCGTTCTCTCCATTAGTCTAGTTACTTACTTGGCCATACTAATTACAAAAGTAAATAGTAAGAAACTCGAATTCAACAAATCTTTGATTATATCTTTGAGCATCACCAGCTTAATTCTCTTAAAGATCTATGCCTTTATTACCATTATTTTTGCACTAGCTATTTATTGGCTACTTAACATAAAAAATAAAAACATCCTGTTAATTCTTTCTATATCTGGGCTTATTTCTTTAGTTTACTTAGGTTTAACTTTTAATCTTGGCGGTAAATTCTTAAACTTTAATCCCGGCTGGATTGCTGAAGCATTTTTTGATAAAACTCTCGCCCCCATATTTCCAAAACTTCATGGTTTGCAAATGATTTGGCATCAGCAAGGAAATAATTTAAAATTAACTCTCCTAAAATTATTCTCTCTCACCCTCCTCCTTATCTCCAGCTTTCATTTGCGATTATTGGGATTTTTTTCACTATTTAAAAGACCAAAACCGATTGTAAAAATCCTCACCTTAACCAGTCTCACCTCCATAATCCTTTCTTTAATCGGGAACCAAGTCTCCAGCGCCTACAACATTATCCAATTTCTACCATACGCCTTAACCCTCTCTACCATTCTTTCACTGTTATTTCTTGAGAAGCTAACATTCTTTGTAAAATATCTAATTCTTTTTCTTTTTATTATTACTAGTCTTCCTAGTATTAAAACAATTCAAGGGTATCTAAGACCTCAAGATAATTATTTAATTTATCAAGAAAAAATAGATTTACTAAAAACATTAAGCACTAAACCACAAGGAACTATCGTTTCCTTTGTAGAAGAAAATAGTGAAAATAATTTATTAAGTTCAGCTTCTCAGCAAAGGTCATTTTACGCCGATCAAAAACAATTAATCGTTTTAGGTCAAAAATACGCTCAAAGACAAAAAATTATTAAGCAACTGGATAAAGATTTTTCAAAATTAACTATTGAAGACAAAACAATCATCAATGCCTATAACCTAAAATATTTTCTAACCCCGGCTAAGGCTTGTGATCTTGGCAATAAACTCTTAACCGCAAAATGCATTGACCCGTCATTTACCCTCTTAAACACAATGAAAGGCTTAAGTCTCTATGAATATTATCAATAAAAAAACAACAATCCTTTTTATTGTTCTCTTTTCAATCATTACTTTTATTCGCCTATTTAATCTATCCTCGTCGCCAGCTTCACTTTATTGGGAAGAAGCCGCTCTTGGTTACGACGCTTACTCAATTTTAAAAACCGGTAAAGACTTTCACGGCCATAAATTTCCACTAGTGGCTTTTGAATCCTTTGGTGACTACAAACCCTCTGGTTATTTTTACGCTACCGCTTTATCAGAAAAATTTCTTGGCTTAAATACATTAGCAGTTAGACTGCCTTCAATTATTTCAGGTTTTATTATTATTATTTTTAGCTACTTAATCTCACTTGAAATATTCAAGAACAATAAACAAAAAATAATAATTGGTCTCATTTCAGCAGCTTTAGTAGGGGTTTCTCCGTGGGCTTTTCAATTTTCCCGAGCTGGTTTTGAAGCAAACTTAGCCACTGCCTTGTCAGCTATGGCTATCTGGCTTTTGTTAAAATCTCAAAAAAGCATCAAACATTTATTTAGTTCTGTTGTTTTGTTTGCTATAAGCATATATACCTACCACTCTAGTCGCATTTTTACCCCCCTCTTTTTGCTTATTTATCTTCTGATCAACTTTAAATCAATCCTAAAAAATAAACGCTCTTGGCTACTAGCCGGATTAATCGGTCTCATCCTTACTTTTCCAATCATCATCAACTTAAATAATCCAGAGGTCAAGCATCGTTTTGAGGAAACCAGCGCTTTTAGTGATCTTGCCCCGATCATTAAGATTAATCAGCAAAGAGCAGATCATCAAAACTCTTTTGTTTCAAAAATTATTTATCATCGGTACTGGTACTACACCGAAACAGTAATCAAAAATATTGCCAGTAACTTAAATTTAAACTATTTATTGATAAGCGGTGATGAGAACAAGCGTCACTCCACAGGAGAATCAGGAATATTTTACCCCCTAGATTTTATCCTGATCATATCTGGCCTAATTTATTTATTTAAACACAAATCAAAACCTTTACTTATCCTTATTTTCTGGTGGTTAGCGGCTCTAGTTCCAGCCAGCCTCACCAAAACCAACCCTCACGCTCTCCGCAGCCTGCTAGCTATCCCTGCCCCACAAATACTAGCTTCTTTTGGAGCTTTCACCTTATTTTCTACTTTAAAGAAATATAAAAAAATAACTCTCTATACTTTCATTTTCATCTACTCTACCCTTGTCTTTAGACATTACTACAACTACTTTACTTCCTACACAAAAACTTACGCCAGCCAATGGCAATACGGTTACCAGGACTTAATCAGATATATAAAAGACAATCAAGATAACTACGATCAGGTTTTTATTACCAATCAACTAGGTAGACCCTCAATCTACTACTTTTATCACCTAAAAATTAACCCAAAAGCTGTTCAACAAGAAGAATCAACTGCAAAAAAAGATCAAGGAGAGAGATTAAGTTTTAAAAACATTAACTTTTATTTGCCACCCCTTATTCCCTCAAACTCACTTTCAGTCACCACCACCCCATACTCATCAGATCGGGATATACTATATATAGTTAAAGATTTAATAAATCAGCCAGTTTTTTACATCTATGAACACTAAAAAATATCTTCCCCTCATTCTAATAATCGCTTTAGCCGCTTTCTTTCGCTTCTATCGCCTAGGCTCTACCCCTCAAGGTTTTTTCTCAGATGAAGTTGCAGTTGGTTACAACGCCTTTTCGATAATCAAGACAGGTAAGGACGAGTTTGGAAAAGTTATGCCTTTCTTTTTCAAGAGTTTTGGAGAAGGGAAACTACCTCTATATGTTTACCAAGCTGTTCCTTTTGTTTTTTTGCTTGGCCCTACCGAGTTAGCCGTAAGATTTCCAGGAGCTTTACTCGGAACCCTTACAGTCCTAGCTTTATACTGGTTTACCCTTGAGAGTTTAAAGCTATCAAAGATAAAATCAAGTTTTCATCAAACTATTGCTCTAGTAGCAGCTTTTTCTCTAAGCATCATGCCTTGGCACATCCACTTTTCTCGCGGGGTCTTTGGTCAAGAATCTCTATTTTGGGCTATCCTTGGATCTTACTTACTTTTAAGAGGATTAGCCAATAATCATCGCCTTACTTCCTTTTTTGGGTTTATAAGCTTCACTTGCAGTCTTTTAATCTATCACTCTCCAAAAGTTATCTTACCTTTATGGATACCTATAATTTTTTTACTATCCAAGAAAAAAATATCCAATTTATTTAAACACTCTCTACTCGGGGGATTAATTACTGTTGTTGTCTGGGGATTGGTTACCTTTAATCCTTTGGGCATGCAGAGGGCCAAGGGTGTCTCTGTCTTTAGTCAATACTCAGGTGTTTCTGCTAAGCTTCATGAAAGTATTACCGAAGAGGGGCGATTGAATCGTAGTATTTTATTTGCCAGAGCCATGCACAACAAAGCCGAAAGTTATGGCAGAGAAATCATTGGTCGATATCTATCTCACTTTAATCCAGACCTATTATTCATTTCCGGAGACACCATTAGACCTCGTTATCGGGTTCCAAACCAAGCTCAGATGTTTATCATCTTTTTACCATTTTTACTTTTAGGCACTTATCTTAGTATAAAAAAGAAGTTTTACTTACCATTAATATTTTTACTTCTAGCCCCCGTACCAGCCTCCATGTCTTTTGAAACTCCAAGCACCGTAAGAGCTTTATTCATGACTCCAGCCCTAGCTACTCTTACTGGTTTGGGTTTGGTCAGTGCTATCAACACCACAATTAAAACCAAAAAATTACTAGTAATTATTCCCACAATCACCTTAATTACTCTCGCCTTTAGTTATCAGACGGTCTCATACTTTAATGCATATTTTCACTTAAATGACATTCACAAGCCGTATGCCTGGCAGTACGGTTACAAACCCTTAAGTGCTAAACTAGCCGACCTTGAAGATAACTATGATCACATTGTAGTCACCGGCATGGGTGGCCCTCCCTATATTTTTCTCGCCTTTTATCAGCAATACGACCCAACTCTTCTTCAAGAAGAAATAAATAAAAATATTGGTGAAACCGATCCTTTTGGCTTCATCCACATCAAAGGTTTTGGCAAGTATACTTTTCCCAAAGAAACTTGTCCTTTTGACGAAAATGCTACCAAAACATTATTTGTTTGCCAGAAAGACGGTGAAGGGATAGATAGAAATCATATAATCGACTCAGTCTACTTTAAAGACAAAACTCCAGCCTTCACCATCTTTGACCCTGAGCATGAAAATTAAAAGTTGGCTCCTTCTAACCATTATTATTTTATTCGCCATATCTTTGCGCTTAATTAATTTTGGCTCAAACCCAGTTAGTCTATACTGGGACGAAGTTGCTATTGGCCTAGATGTTCAATCAATCCTAGAAACAGGAAAAGACATCAACAACAACCACCCTCTCCAACCATTATTCAAGTCATACGGGGACTACAAAGCCCCAATTTATATCTTGATCACCACTTTCTTTGCTAAGTTTTTTGGAGTCACTGAAAAAATTATTCGCCTCCCATCACTACTTTCATTTGCTGGTTTATGCTTGTCTCTATTTTTTCTACTGAAACTTATTTTTCCATCCAAAAAATTGATACCTTGGATTTCACTAATTACCTTAAGCCTACTTCCATGGTCGTACCACTTTTCAAGAATTGGTATGGAGTCTCACTTATCTTTATTCTTCCTTACTTCCTCAATTTACTTCCTCATAAAAAGTTTAAAAGAAAAAAAACTACTATTAACCAGTCTAAGCTCCCTTACTTTATCACTAGGGATCTACTCATACATTGTCTTAAGAATCATCGGTCCAATCTTGTTTTTTCTTGCCTTCCTACTTTACAAAACAAAAAGCCAAAAATTTAACAAAAAAAGTTTTCTTATCAGCACAGTCATCATTACTGTTAGTATCTTCATTCTTACCAGCTCATCATTCTACAAAGAGAGTCAAAACTATAGACTCAGTAACAACAACTTACTTACCTCAACTACTCATATAGAAAGTTCAGTCCAATCAAAGCTAACCACCACCAACACCATAATTGACAGAGCAGTTTTTCATCGTTACTACTACAAAGCCAAAGAGTACCTCTCAAACTATCTAGAATACTTTTCACCCCAATTTTTATTTCTGACAGGAGACCCCAACCAGAGACACCATTCAGGTTATGGCGGAGAGCTACTTCTTGTTCAGGGAATCTTTTTAGCTATTGGCTTATTTTCTTTACTAAAAACAACCCCCAAACCTAAATTATTAATACTATTCTGGTTGTTCCTCTCACCAAGTATTGCCGCCCTAGTCAACGAAACTCCTCATGCTTCAAGATCAATCTATCAAATGATTCCTCTGGTGATCATAATTTCTCTAGGTATTAATCAGTTTTTTGAAATGAAATCAATTCGAAAACTAACTCCTCCACTTATTATTTTGGTCACTTTAATTAACTTCTCTCTTTATCTATACGATTACCATCACTACTACCCATCTCGATCAAGTCTCTCTTGGATTCAGCCATACTCATCAGTTTTTAAACACTTTAGTCAAAATAAAACACAAAAACAAGTTTATCTCACTCCAGATTATTACCAACCTGAACTATATGCCCGTTTTTACTTAGAAGACTATGACAACTTTTCATTCACTCTCCCAGAACTTTGTCCCCAAGAAGCAATCTGTATTTCCAAAGATAACTGGCAAACAATCACTAAAAATCCGCTATGACTAAAAAAACAATCTTCCTACTAATCCTAGGAATTATTTTTACCAGATTTATACTTCTCTCCAAAATTCCTTTAGCCCTCAATAGAGATGAAGCCGCCATTGGTTGGAACGCCTACTCGATTATTAAAACCCTAAAAGATGAGCACGGTCAATTTCTTCCCATAAACTTTAAGTCCATCGGGGACTACAAAATGCCTCTATACATCTACGCTTCAATTTTACCCATTAAACTTTTTGGTCTAAATGAATTTTCTGTTAGATTTTGGTCTAGTTTTTCCGGTGGCATTCAAGTATTTGCTATTTACTTTATTACAAAAAAACTCCTAAAGTCAAAAAAAACTGCTCTTATTTCAAGTCTATTTTTACTCTTTAATCCTTGGGCTGTGTTCTACTCAAGAATTGCTTTTGAAGCCAATCTAGCCCTAGCCTTTTTTATGGTAGGCACTCTTTTAATTTTAAAAGAAAAACTGATTGTTGGTTTATTCCTTTATCTTCTATCTTGCCTTACTTATTCAAGTAGTCTTATCCTAATCCCCATATTTTGCCTCATCTTATTTATCTTGAATAAAAACTTAAGACAAAAACAAATGATTATTGCTTGGTCGGTATTCACCCTCCTTTTCTTACTAATTTTTGGCATTGTCTTTAAAACTTCTAGCCAAAAATCTGCTATTTCAATCTTCTCAAACCCTACTATTATAGACACTTACAACAAAACAAGAACCAACGTCTATGCATACAATCAATTGTTAGCAAAATTCTGGTACAACAAACCAATTTACTTGTTTAGAATTTGGTTAAAAAATTACTTAAATACTTTTTCACTAAGATTCCTAATCTTTGAAGGCGGCCATCATCCTTGGCACCGCATTCTTTATCTTGGAAATTTTTACATCACTGAAATTATCCTAGCTCTTATCGGTTTATATTCTTTAATCAAATCCAAAATTAAACAAAACTACAAGTTACTCATAATCAGTTGGTTATTAATTAGCCCTCTAGCTTCAGCAATTACCATCGATGCTCCTCACACTACCAGGAGCCTCTTTTTACTCCCCATCACCATAATTCTAGCAGCTTTTGGAGCAAGTCATCTTCTTAAAAAGACAAAAAAACCAATCACTAAGGGTTTACTGCTTGCTACTTATCTACTAAGTCTTATCTACGGCGGCTATCGCTACATCAGCACTTATCCAAAATTTTTTCCTCAAGATATCCCTGCTGGTTTAAAGCAAGCCCTTGAGTACACCGATCAAAAATCAATCACAGGTAAGATATATCTGACTGATATTCAAAACTCAACTTATCTCTACCCAGCCTTTCACAATCAGTTGTCACCAAGCAGGTTTCAAGAAGAATCTATTTGGACAAAGGAAGATGTTGTGGGTTTATCCAATGCCTACCAATTTGATAACTACTACATAGTTAATGACCTAAACGACATCACAGATCCATCAGTTATCATTTTACCAATCTCTCAAACACCAACTCAGTTATTTGACAGCTTAAAGCTTGAGTATCAAAATAACTACTATCAAGTCTATATCAAAGAATAATGAAAATAACCAAACTATCAATCCTAATCCCAAGCTTCAACGAAGCCAATACTATCACTACTATCATCTCAGAGTTAAAGAAAATTAACCTAAAAAAAATAAAACTTGAGATCATAGTCATCAACGACGCTTCAACAGACAAGACTCTAAAAAAAATAAAAAATATTTCCCAAATTAAAGTAATTTCTCATAAAAAAAATCAAGGTAAAGGAGCCGCCATTAGAACAGGTTTAAATCAAGCAACAGGGGACTATGTTCTCATTCAAGACGCAGATCTAGAGTACGACCCCAAAGACATTATCAATCTGATTAATCCGATCTTAGAAGGTAAAGCAGAGGTTGTTTATGGTTCAAGATTTCTAGGTCCCCACAAAAACATGCTTTTTTGGCACTTTCTTGGCAATAAATTTCTCTCTCTAACTACCAATATCTTGTACAACACTACTTTGTCAGACATGGAGGTTTGCTACAAGCTAATCCCCAGCAAATTAATTAAATCTTTTAATCTTAAATCAAACCGATTTGGCTTTGAACCGGAAGTAACCGCCAAAATCTTAAAACAAAAGATCAGAATCTACGAAGTTCCCATCTCTTATTCTGGCAGGGAGTTTTCAGAAGGTAAGAAAATTACTTGGAGAGACGGAGTTCAAGCCTTTTTTCTCTTATTAAAATATCGTCTTTTTAACTAATTATGATCAATGACCTATCTATAGTTTTAGCCACTAGAAACGAGCAAGAAAACCTCCCTCGTTGTCTTGAGGCAGTTTCTGATCTCACCAATGATTTAGTTATAGTTGATGCTGAATCAACAGACAAAACTAGAGAAATAGCTAAAAAACACAAAGCTAGAGTTATTAAGGTCAAGCACAGAAAAATGTTTCATAAAAATAAACAAATTGCTTTAGACAGAGCCAAAAATACCTGGATACTCCAGCTAGACGCAGATGAAGTAGTGACTCCAGAACTGGCTCAAGAAATTAAACAAATTATTCAAAAATCCAAATACTCCGGCTTCTACATTCCCCGAAGAAATTTTTTTCTGGGCCACCCTCTTACTAAGGGTGGTCAGTATCCCGATGAGGTTATTAGGTTAGTCAAAAAAGCCAAAGCTCACTTTCCTTGTCAGTCAGTTCATGAACAAATAGCCATCGTCGGCTCAGTTGGCCACCTCAAACATGATCTACTCCACTACTCAGACCCCAACTTAACAAGATACTTCACTCGTTTTAATCGCTACACTTCACTTGAAGCCGCTAAATTAAATATCAAACCCTTCACTTTTCTCAATTATTTACTAATCAAACCCGCCTATTGGTTTCTACTTACCTTTATCCGCCACAAAGGTTTTGTCGATGGTATCTATGGTTTTTTATTCTCCCTCCTCTCATCTCTTCGTTATCCGGTTACTTATATCAAAGCTTTGGAGATAAAATGGACAAAAAAGTAAATTTATTACTTCACTCAAGCAATCAAGACTCATTTCGCGGTATTGGTGTCTACACAAGGGAGCTTAGAAAACAACTAGAGAAACATCCATCTATCAATCTTGTAAACTCCATCAAAAAAGCTGACATTATTCATTACCCCAACTTTCATTTATTTAATAAAATAAAGATCAAGCACTTAAGAAAAACCATCTTTACTATTCATGACCTTACTCCACTAGATTTTCCTCATCTATTTCCTCTAGGAATAAAAAGTAAAATTAACTGGTTACACAATAACTTTAATTTAAAAAAATCACTTCATATTATTACCGACTCAATCGCTTCAAAAAATCAGATCATTAAATTCACCTCTATTAGTCAATCAAAAATTACTCCTATCTATTTAGCTCCTCCAACATCATTAAATCTAAAGCCAACTAAAAAACTAAAAGACACCTACGCTCTATATGTGGGTGACATCAATCCAAATAAAAACATTAGAAAGATAGTAATTGCTTGCCTAACAAACAACATTAAGCTTTATCTTGCCGGTAAATCAGCCACTGCCAAGTTAAATAAAAAGGCAAGAAAACACCCTGAACTTCAAGACTTAGTTTGGCTTAAAAAACAAAAAAAACTTCACCCAACAAAAATAAAACTACTAGGCTTTGTCAGCAATCAAAAACTATCTCAGTTATATCAATCCGCCACCGTTTGTCTTCAACCATCTCTCTCAGAAGGTTTTGGTTTACCTGTTTTAGAGGCTTTAAGGCTAGGCTGTCCAGTCATTACTTCAAAAACTTCTAGTTTGCCCGAAGTTGGGGGTAAATCCTGTTTTTATGTCAACCCAACTGATCAAGAAGAAATTAACAAGCAACTCATTCGGGTAATCAACCTATCACCAGAACGAAGAAAAAAAATAATCAAAGCCGGTAAGACTCACGCTAAAATCTTTTCTTGGGAAAAAACTGCTCAGCAAACGGTTAAACTTTACAAATCACTCCTATGAAGAAAAAGATTTTATCTTTCCTTCCTTACTTCTTCATTATCATTCTCTCTCTCTATTTACTCAAAGATTTACTCAAAGTCGGTTTTCCCTACACTCACGACGGTCACAGCCACTTAGCCCGCCTTGCCAATCTCTGGCTCACCTTAAAATCAGGGCAATTTCCTCCCCGGTTTGCTCCAAACCTTGACTATAACTTTGGCTATCCAGTTTTTAACTTTAACTACTACTTCTCATACTTTTTTGCCTTGGTTTTTAGAGTCTTTAAATTTTCTTTCGAAACTAGCCTTAAAACCAACATAATTATTTTTTATACTCTTGGTGGCCTTGGAGTTTATTCTTGGACAAAAAAATATACAAAAAACTCAATCGCTTTTCTTACTTCAGTTATCTACCTGACTTTTCCATACCAACTCCTAAACATTTTTATTAGGGGAAACATAGGCGAGTCAGCAGCTCTTGGGGTTTTGCCTTGGGTCTTACTATCAATAGATAAAATCACCAAAAAATATAAATCCCAAGTAATCACCTCTTTGATCACAGCTTTTTTTTGGCTAATGCACAATCTTGTCACTCTACTGGGATTACCTATAATCGCTCTTTACTTCATTGTCACCAAAATAAAACCTTTCGGATTAAAAAATCTAGCCAAAACTGGATTAACTATCTTCTCTCTTAGCACTGCACTAGTTGCCTTTTTCTACCTTCCAGCCTTACAAGAAAAGAAGTTCATAACCCTAGACAAACTTTCACTAAACACTCAATACTACCAACACTTTGTTTTCCCAACCCAATTACTAAAAGACAATTTTCAATTTGGTTACTCAATGGAGGGGGATCAAGACACCATGCCTTTAACCCTAGGCATCCCTCACCTTATCCTACTCCTTTCTAGTTTAGCTTTATTCACTATTTCAAAGTCAAAGCAAAACAAATCTTTATATATTTTCTTCATCTCTACCACTGCTATTTCCACATTTATGACCTTACCCTACAGTCACTTTATATATAAATTAATTCCTCCCCTAACTTACCTTCAATTTCCTTGGAGGTGGTTTTTAGTTACCAATATTACCCTTCCTATCTCAATTGGTCTAGCTTTGTCCAACTTTAAATCCAAAAAACTCACTCTCGCACTCACTCTAGTTACTTCCGTCATCTTGGTTATATATGTTTCTCCTTGGACCAAGATAACCAACTCAATCCATCACTCCAATCAAGACTACCACGACTTTTTCTTTACTAGCTCAGTCCTTCACGAGAATACCAGCATTTGGTTTGATCGAAACAAAAACTTAGAGATCCCCACCCAATACGCTTTTGAGAGAAACAACAACGTTCAGCCTCAAATATCCATCTGGGATGCCAAAGAGCATCTTTACATCATGAACTACGATCAACCCATGAATGTTATCGAACGAACTGCTTACTTTCCCGGTTGGAAGGTTTATGTAGACAACCAAGAAATAGATATTAATTATCAAGACCAACAATTTCCCGGAACCATCTCTTTTAATCTTCCGGCAGGGGAGCACCACATCAAAACCATCTTTACCCAGCAAACTCCTCCAAGAATTATTGGCAACAGCTTATCTTTCCTAGCTTTACTTGGATCACTTATTTATCTTTTGTTAGCCAAAAAACTAAAATGAAAATCCTAAAAAAAAGCTTACTTACAGTTCTATCTTTAAGAATCTACCTTCACCTCCTTTCCCTTGTTTCTATCAGATTTCTTAGCTTTAAACCCGGCTTTCCTTATTGGGAGTCGGTCTTGGCCAAACTTGGCCCTAGATGGTTATGGCTTTGGGGTAGTTTTGACGGAGCTCATTACTTGGCCATAGCCAAACTCGGTTACCAAAATACTTTAACTCAAGCTTTTTTCCCAGTTTACCCCCTACTCATTAAGCTAACTAATTATCTCACCACCAACCCTCTAGTCAGCGGCCTCCTCATTTCTCACCTATTTCTTATCGGTTTTATCTACTTTTTTCTAAAACTTGGAGAGCTAGATTTCAAACTATCCAGCCTTTGGCAATCACTAGTTCTACTCTTGTTATTTCCCACTAGTTTTTACTTATTTTCAGTCTATACCGAGTCTCTATTTTTATTCCTAATTGCCGCCGTTTTCTATTTTTCCCGAAAACAGAAATTCATATTAGCCTCCATCTTCACCGCTATCGCTACTGCTACCAAGTTTATAGGTATATTCTTAGTGCCGGCCCTTTTATGGGAGTACTATTTGGTCTCCAAAAAAAACCACAAAAAATTTCTTACCCTCCTACCCTTGGGTCTTCTTTCCTCTAGCGGTTTTATCACTTATTTATATTTTCTAAAGACCAAGTTCAACGATGCCCTTTTGTTTATCCACTCTCAGCCAGGGTTTGGTGCCGGTAGGCAAGTCACCAAACTAACCATGTTCTATCAAGTGGTTTTTAGATACCTAAAAATGTTTTTCTTAGTTGATCCTCGCTCCAGCATCTATCCGGTTTTATGGTTAGAACTAATTATTTCTCTTATTTTTTTATCTTTAATTATCTACGCTTGGATAAAAAAATTACGAGCCAGCTATCTAATCTTTATTATTCCGGCCTTTCTTCTTCCCACTCTTACCGGCACTTTTTCTTCCATGCCTCGGTATGTTTTAGCCTGCTTCCCCTTATTTTATCTAGTTAGTAACTTAAAATCATCCAAGTATAAACTCCTAATTTTTCTGATTCTCTTTCTCCTCCAAGCATGGGCTTTCACTCGCTTTGTTTCTGGGCAGTGGATTGCTTAAACACAAAGTGTTCTGATTAGACCAGACTTCAAACTAGTTACCGGTTGCCAATCTATAAAAGATTTAATCTTGTGATTATCTATCCGATTAATATCAACTTCATTCGGCCTATCTTTACCAGAATAAGAAATCTTTGGAGGTTTACCGTAAATATCTCCAACCAAACTCACCAAATCTTTTAGGCTAGTCGATTGATCTGGTCCAACATTAAAAACATCACCCCTAGTTGTCTTACTCAAAGCCAGTTTAATATAAGCTGAGACTAAATCATCTATGTAAATAAAACTTCTTTCCACTTCCGGACGAGTAAGTTCAAGCGCCTTACTCTTTAATAAATGGTCCCTAATCACCGGGATCAAGTAAATTGGATTTTGTCCCGGACCATAGACATTTGATGTTCTTAAGATCAAGGTATTAACCTTAAAAACTCGGCTGTAAAACAAACACAAACTCTCCCCCAAAAACTTAGTAAAAGAATAGTTGGTAGTAGGATTAGCTTTATCCGTCTCTTTTTTTGCTTGATTGTAGGGTTTGTCATAAACATAAGTGCTCGGAAAGACTAGTTTGGCCTTCACTCTTCGGCAATACTCCAAAACATTAACTACCCCCAAGTAATTTGTTTTATAGACCAAATTAGCATTAGCATTTGAATTTTTATAACCTGATACCGCCGCTAAATGAAAAACTACATCAACTTTCTCTAAATTACTAAAATTTTCTTTGCTAGTCACATCCAGTTTGTTGCTCCGATTAAACTCCACTACCTTAAATCCTTGATTCTTCAACTCTTTCACTAAGTAAGTTCCAATAAAACCCCCACTTCCGGTAACCAAACACTTCTTCATATTCATAATAGATAGTTTACTTGATTAGATGATAATAGACAAAGCAAACAAAATGCCATCATTTCCCATTCCACCCGTCAATCGATTGACGGGTTATTAATTATCTTTTCACTTTTGATCTTTTAAACCCTGTATACTTTGTTTTTTTATAAACTAACTTTGGGCCCCCAACCTTCCTGTAAGCTTTCTTATTAAACTCAGTCTCAACTTTATCCTCTCGTTTTTTAATATACTCAAAACATTTTGGAAATTGTCTTAAATTCTTATTCACTAACATAATTGTTGAGCTGCCAACTTTTAGAGTTTTCTTAATTTCATCATGACCATAATCCTCAATTATCATTTGGGCTACCTGAATTCTTCTTCCAATCTTTATCCTCTCATCAAAAGACAGCACTCCTTTAATTATCGTTTCCACCTCCTCACCATCTTTGGCAGCCAAAAGAGCAGCTCGAAGTTTATTTAAGGCTTCATAAACATGATCTTTTGAAAGAAATCTATACCTCATACTTCTTTCCCTCCTTTTAGTATCCACCCCGTCAATCGATTGACGGGGTGTAATTTAATTAAGTAATAAAATTAATTCCATCTTTTCATCCAGTACTCAAATACCATCAAAGCCCATAAAACCATCCGGTTATTCTGCTTTCCAGCTTCATGGTCTTTCATTAATTTATCTACATATTGGTGATTAAACAATCCTTGATTTTGGATTTCCTTATTGCTTAATAACTCATGCATTAAGGAGTTCAAGTCATCTTTTAACCATCGGGCCATCGGCACCCCAAAGCCTTTTTTTGGCCGATTAATAATCTCTTGGGGCAAGTAATCTTTCGCCACTGCTTTTAATAATCTTTTACTTAAATTACCTGAATAGTGATAGCTTCCAGGCAAAGAAAAACATAACTCCGCCAATTTTCTAGATAAAAAGGGGACTCTCACCTCCAAAGAATTCAGATTACTAGCCCGATCGGTTTTTACCAAACCATCAGCTCCTAGATAGTAACCCAAATCTAAATACTGTAATCTAATTTGTTTATCAGTCGATTTTACTTCCTCATATCTTTTTTTATATATATCATCAACTGGATAAAATTTATCTACAAACAAACCAGTCTTCACTTCTTTGCTAGCTGGTGCCATAAAATCAACCTGAGTCAAGGCTGGGTGAGATAAATCAGCTCCCAAAGCCCTCTTAAGCTTAAAATCTAAACTAATATTATTGGTTGAAGCTGGCAGTTTATTCGCTAAACCAGATAAGCCCTGACGAATAAATTTCGGAGTCAATTTTAAAAGTCCAGTAAATCGATGAGCTAGATAAGTAGGATAACCTCCAAATAACTCATCACCCCCATCTCCAGACAAAGCCACTGTCACCTTTTTTCTAGTTTCTTTAGCCAGCAGAAAAGTTGGTAGTATTGAGGCATCAGCCAACGGTTCATCTAGTTGATCAAGCACTTCCGGAATTGATTGTAACAATTCTTTTTCGCTAAAAGTTTTCTCGCTATGGTCAGTTTTTAAAAAGTTAGCCATCAAGCTAGCGTGAGAGGACTCATCAAAAGATTTATCTTTAAAACCAATCGAAAAGGTCTTAACAGTCTTATTGGTTTGTTTTGTCATTAAACTGGCAATCAGTGAAGAATCAATCCCTCCGGATAAAAAACTACCCACCGGAACATCTGCCACCATTTGCTTTGTCACACTTTCTTCAATTAATTCCTTGGCTACTTTAACCGCCTCTTCAAAAGACATTCCCGATCTTTCTACCCGATTTAAATTCCAATACTTCTTCACCTCAATCTGATTATTTTTATATTTTAAATAATGCCCCGCTGGTAACTTTTTAATATCTTTATATATCGACCAAGGGGCCGGGATAGCTCCAAATCCAGTCGAAAAGTACAAACTTACAGCTTGCTTATCAATCACTTTTTCTTTATCAATTTTAGGATGTTTCAATAAGGACTTAATTTCACTAGCAAAAGCAAACACTCCATCTTTAAAGTAATAGTACAAAGGTTTAACTCCAAAGTGATCGCAAGCTAGCACTAGCTCTTTACTTTGATTACTCCAAATGGCCAGAGAAAACATGCCTTCAAAGTCCAAAAACGCTTTATCTCCATTTTCCAAATAACTATTCAAAATAACTTCAGTATCAGAACTTGATCTAAACTTATAACCTTTATTAATTAAATCGTTTTTAATCTCTTTGTAGTTATAAACTTCACCATTATAAGTAATCCAACTCTCTCCTTGAGCCGACTTTAAGGGCATATGACCCAAAGGGCTTAAATCCAAGACAGCCAAGCGTCTACTCCCGAAATAAGTACTTTCCCCAACCACCGAAACTCCTTCATCGTCTGGTCCACGATGCTTCAATGACCTAGTCATCATCTTCACTAATTTTACAGCTTCTTCTTTCCCAATTTTTTTATCTACCAAGCCGGCAATCCCACACATAAATTAAAGATTAACTCGAGCTTTAATCTTATAAGGTAATTTTTGTGAATTTTCAAAACTTGATTTAGTAATCATCTCAGCCAGAAAACCCATAAAAATAAATTGAAACCCGACCATTACCAATAACATAGTGACAAACATCATTGGTGAAACCCACTCACCTCCCCAAAAGATTTTTCGATAGACCACAAACACTCCACTTAAACCACCCAAAAAAAATATCATCAAACCACTGCCTCCAAAGACATGTATGGGTTTAGTGGAAAATTTATCCATAAATTTAATACTGAGTAAATCTAAAATCACCTTAAAAATTCTCGACATCCCATAATGACTCTTACCTTTCACCCTTGGCCGATGATCCACTTCTATCTCTCTTGCCTTAAAACCCTTCTGTAGTAATAAAGCTGGGATAAACCGATGCATCTCACCATACAAAGTAAAGTTATCAAAACACTCTCTTTTATATACTTTTAAAGAACAGCCGGTATCATGAAGTTTGGTTCCAGTAATAATGTTAATCAGCTGATTTGCCAGCTTAGAGAAAAAACTCCTCCAAAATGGATCTTTTCGATTTTTTCGGTAGCCAGATACCAAATCCACCCCTTTAATACTCTCAACCATTTTAATAATATCACCAGGATTATTTTGGCCATCGCCATCCAAAGTTACAATCAGTTCACCCGAAGATTCTTTAATCCCGGCCGCCATGGCCGCTGTCTGGCCAAAGTTTCTTAAAAACTCAATTACTTTTACTTTTTTATCTTTTCGTGCTATTTTTTTTAAAACTTCCAAACTTTTATCACTACTACCATCATCCACAAACAAAATTTCATACTCAGTTCTTTTCAATGACTCAACAATTTCTCGATACAATCCTCCAACATTTTCTGCTTCATTATGGATCGGGACTACCAAGCTTAACTTCATGACAGTATTGTATCAAAAAATCACCAACCTGGTTTTACTAAGGCTGTAAAACCACCAAAAACTACCCCTCCTTGATTCTCTCCAATTTTACTCAATTCTTTAGTAGCCGCTATCGTTACTAAATAATCTGGAGTTGTTCCAGAAATTTCATTTGGATATAGCCAACCCAAGTTGCCGTCAATTGATGAACTAATCGGCGGATAACTCCCGTATTCCTTAAATAAATATCTAAAACCAGCATACTTATGGCAACTGCCATCCTCCTCAACCCGGTAAGATTTACCTCCAGTCACTAGTAACACCTTTTTTACCAACTCTTTTTTATTTTTTAAACCAAAACTGTCTTTAGCCAACACTACTGTCTGCAAACTCAAAAATAACACTACAAGCATTCCTCCAATCATCAATTGTTTATTTATTCTTGCCATTATATTTGCCAAAGCTATTATTACCACAACAAACAGACCCAATAAGTAATACTCTCGAAAAACACCCTTAAAGCTCAAAGTTAACCCCAAAAACGATATTAAACTCAGACCTAAAATTTTATTAAACTCACTTTCTTTATAGTATCTAAACATCCAATAAATTACCAAACCCAACACCCCCGCTCCAAGAAAAACTCCCGAATCGCTTTTTAACAAAGTTGCGCAGTTAGACAACACCTCTTCACTCACTTCCAAGCCCGGCTTTAAATAAAATAATCGAGACATAGCTTCAAGCACATTCTGTAATTGACCCAAAAAATTCATTTTTCCAGAATACTGTGACAAACCAATAATCGCCTTAATATTAGATCCATGTTTGTAGTAGTCAAAAATAATCAAAGGTAAATTAGTTATCAAAAAAATTATCCCCCCATTTATCATTACCCTCTTCTTAATTACGTTAAAGTTTTTTATGATCACTACCCCCAAAGGGATAAACAAAGCCAGCAAAGATAAATGGACATGAAAAATTACCGCCATTAATATAGCTAATAAATAGAGTTTAATCTCATTTTTAACATCCACTGCCAAGTACAAAAATAAAATTGTCATCAAAGGAATCAACGATGGATTCCAGTACTTCTGATCAAAAAACACCAACATCGGCAAAACGCTATACAAAACTCCGCTGATCACTCCAGCTCTAAAGTTAGAATATTTTCTTACCACCAAAAAAATTACTACCGCCGTGATTGATCCCACCAAAGCCGCAAAATAAGCCGTTATCAAAACATCACCATTACTAATTTTTAACAATAGAGCTGTTAAGTAAGTCCAGTAGGGGCCAAGGTAAAATCCAGTATCCGAAGCACTTACCCCAATCCAAATCGGGTGAAAATCATCAACAATCGTCATTGCCAAAGTCGCTTGATACTCTTCATCCAAGCCAAACTGATAACGACTCTCCAACCGATAAACCCTTAAGCTCAAAGCTATCAAAAAAATTACAAAGCCAATCATCAGATTTTTTTTCATCAAATTCTATTTTAGCAAAATAAGCTACAATATATTTATGAAAAACATTTGGGTCATCATTCCCGGTTTCAATGAAGCCAGGTATCTAACAAAAGTCTTAGATAAAACTATAAAATTCCATCAAAATATAATTTTTGTCGATGATGGCTCTTCTGACAACACCGCCTCCATTGCCTCAAAAAAAATTAAGCAAGTTTTAGTTCATGATGTCAACTTAGGCAAGGGGGCAGCCTTAAAAACTGGTTGTGATTACGCCTTCTCTCACCTAAAAGCCAAAGCAGTCATCTTAATGGATTCAGATAATCAACACGACCCTAAAGAGATAAAAAACTTCATTAAGACTCTAAATCAAGGCTACGACGTGGTTTTGGGTGTTAGAATCTATACCGGCACCATGCCTTTAGTTAGATTCTTGGGTAATAAATTTTCTTCAGTATTAATCAACCTTCTTTTTGGCACTTACTTTTCAGACATACCCTCAGGTTACAAAGCTCTCACCAAAAAAGCTTACAGCAAAATTAACTGGAGCTCCCAAGGCTATGAAGTTGAAACCGAAATTGCCGTCAAAATCGCCAGAAACAAACTAAAATTCAAAGAAATCCCCATCTCCACTATCTACCATGATCACGATAAAGGATTTACCTTACTCGATGCCTTAAGAATTCTGTTAAAATTACCTCAATGGTTAAAAACCTAATATGAATTTACTTGGTATTCAAATCATCAGCATTATTTTTATCGTCTTTATGATGTACGTGGTCCAAATCCACTACAAGAAAAACGAACTGCCTCGGACGGAAGCCATCTTTTGGTTAACCACTTTTACCGGTCTAGCTTTAATTGTTATCATCCCTAAAACCGCCTCATTTGTTACCTCCACTTTTGCCGTTAGCCGCTTAACTGACTTTATCACCGCCGTGGCCCTAATGATTATCTTTGGCATGCTTATTGACCTTCGTATCAAGATGCATAAGTTTAATAAAAAGCTTGAGTCATCCACCAGAGATAAAGCCATCAAAAACGCCAGGAAAATTTAAATGCCACTTCCAAAAATATCCGTTATTACCCCTTCATATAATCAGGCCGAGTACATTAAAGAAACTATTGATAGTGTTTTGTCTCAAAACTATCCTAACTTGGAGTATTGGGTAATTGACGGCGGCTCAACAGATGGTACCTTAGCCATCCTAAAAAAATTTGGTAAAAAAATTAATTGGCTTTCAGAAAAAGACAGTGGCCAATCCGAAGCTATTAACAAAGGTCTAAAAAAAGCCACTGGAGATGTCTTGGCCTATCTTAATTCAGACGATATTTACTTACCCGGCACTCTAAAAAAAGTCGGGGATTACTTTTCCACCAGTCAATCGATTGACTGGTTGACTGGCGATTATCAAATTATAGATCAACATGGTCATCTAACCCCCAATCATTGGTTAATCACTACTTACAAACGATTTCTAATGTCTATCTACTCCCCAACTATCTTAAAAATTACAGACTCCATGTTACCTCAACCATCTACTTTTTGGTCAAGAAAGGCTTACCAAAAAGTAGGGGAGTTTAGAACAGATTTTCACTACGTTTTAGACTACGACTACTGGCTTCGCTTATCCCAACACTTTAAACTTCACTATATAAAAGAGCCTTTATCCGGTTTTAGGGCTCAACCTTCTAGCAAATCCCAAACCGACCGAAAAACATTTCTCATTGAAGGTGAAAGAACTCTAAAAGCCAACAAGGCCAATCAACTAGAAATTAGCCTTCATAAGCTTCACAACTACTTAAGTCTTCTTGTTTACAAGATATGGGAATAATAATCGCTATTTGCATATCTTTAGGGGTAGCCATCATCGAGTCAGTTGCTTATCTTGGCTACTTTGCTAATCACCTAAAAATTCCCTCTCTCATTATCTATATATTAAGTATCTTCTTTCTCTTTTTTTCAATCCCCAAAGCCAAAAAATCTTATAAAATTATCTCAACCAGTCTTTTATTGTTCGCTACTATTACTACTCTAGCTTTCTTCAGTCTAAATTTACTCGAACTATTTAACTACCAAAATTTTGTCTTTGCCCGCTTTCACATCAACCTTAGAGGCTTAAACTACTTAACTTTTCTGTCCATATTTTTTTACCTAGTTACCCAACTTTCTCATAAACCAAAAAGACTTGCCAACTCTGGACTACTCGCCGCTTTGATTTTTTTTACTCTAGCTAATTTTTCCGCTATTGTTCCAGAAATTACCAAACAGCTACAAATAATTATTAAAAATCCAACTGCTACTTATGATCAAAAAATGACCACTACTTTTCCCGATTTTTATCCCGCCATCAAAATAATTGAAAACCTAACACCCAAGGACGCTACTATCATTATTCCACCACAAAAAATCCCTTGGGTTTCCGAAGGTAATGACGCCTACCTCAATCGCTTCTTGTACCCTCGAACCATTATTCATCTTCCAGAAGATCAAACTCTTCCCTCTGGTAAAGTCTATCTAATTATTGCCAGAGGAGCATGGCCGGCTGATGACAAATCTCTTCATGGTTGGCCCAAAACCACCATTTCCGCCAAGCAAATTTGGCAGATAGACATCAATAGTAATAGCTCTCAAAATTATCAAAGAGACTACGATCCCGCCACCGATACTTGGGATTGGGGTTTAATCGAAGCCAAACATGAATAACCTAATTTCCTTAATCACTACTACTCTAATTTTTTATTTAACCGGTTTTCCCTACACATTTTTACTAGGTCTCCAAACTTTAGTCGAAAACCTATCTTTATCTTTTCTAGTCGGTAGCGGTTTATCCACCTTCTTTTGGTTTCTAGCTTACTTACTTGGCTTTCCCTTTACCATCTCCTCCCTATTAATCAGTTCTTTAATCGCCTCTCTACTCGGCTTCTTATTGGCTAAAATATTCAAGCACAAACTAGAATTTTCAAAACTTAAACTAGAAAAATCCGAAAAGTATCTCACCCTAACCATTTTAATTCTCGGGGGTATCGCTCTCCTTATTTCAGCTTATAACCCCATCACTGCTTGGGACTCTCTTACCATGTATGATTTTCGCGGACGAGTCATTGCCCTTGACCATGTTTTAACCAACCTCGAATCAAATGCTTACTACTTAAGCTACCCCTTAATGACTTCGCTATCTCACTCAATTATTTATCTCTTCAAGGGCACCAACCCTCAACCCCTTTATCCTTTATTTTATCTCTCTCTTATTAGTATTATTTTTTCTCGTTTATCCGTTTGGGCCAACCAAAAACTCGGATTAATCACCTCTCTTTTATTACTTACCAATCAATCCCTCTGGAGCTTATCTGTCATTGCTTACTCCAATATTCCTTATACCACCCTATTAGTTGCCAGTTTCCTCTATGCAGTCAGTCCTGTTTCCAAAAAAGACTCAACTCACTTATTTATTAGTGGACTACTCTTAGGACTATCTACTTGGGTTCGATCGGCCGAAACCTTTTGGCTAATCGGTATCTTTATTCTACTCTGGCAAGGGATACGCCTTAAAAAGAAGTTATTAGCTTTCTTTAGCCTTTCTTTAGTTTTATTATTTAAAGTTACTTGGAGTCATTACTATCTAGTAGCTTACGAAAAATTAAGTCATCCTACCACTCCACTCACTTCTCTAATTTCTCTCTCAACCATAACTAAAATTATTAATAATTTCTCAGATATTACCTACTATGTCTCTCAAAACATCATCTATCCCTTTTTTGGTACTTGGTTAATCGTTTTAGCCTTAATTCCAGTTTTACTGGTTTTATCCAAAAACAAAAAACAATCTTCTGATTTTTTTAGAATTTTCCAACTTTTCACCATCATCCTTCTTTCATTCTTCATGACTTTAGGGGGGATAGCTCTCTTTAGCACCTACTACAAAACTTGGGATGCAATTGGTGGCTCCGCTCAAAGAATGCTAATCTTTATCATCCCTCTAACCATAATTACCTCTATTTA
>CAXBYZ010000007.1:0-42456 GCA_963980215.1 uncultured bacterium
GTTACCCGAGTCGGGGTAAGAATTTATGAAACCGTTCCAGGTAATTTGGTTCGGTTACTGGACTTAACTGACCTGTCTTGGAAGTTGGTCAACGATAAAGTTAACTTGGTGTTTAACCTAGAAAACAAGGGGAATGTCCACTTGGATTTGATTGGGAAAATTACTTATGTTAATGCCTTAACTGGCAAGACAGTTAATGAGGTGGATGCTGACCTTCGAACAGTTTTGCCCGGCAAACCAACTAAAGTTCCGTTTGTATGGCAGAAAACTCCCTTAGCTGGTAGCTACATTGCTAGAATCAAGATTGATTATGGTAATGAGATGGAGGTAATTGAGAGAGAAATCCGGTTTGCTTATGTGACCAAAAAAGCCATGATTATGGCTGGAGCCGGATTGTTTGTGTTAGTAATCTTGAAAGCCATTTTGGCTAGAAAGAAATAAGATGAGTAAGTTTGTGAACAAACTTAAGATCATTGGGGTAGTAAGCCTGGTCCTGGCGTTAAGCCAGGGCCGGGCTTGGGCTGTGGAAAACCAAAGTAATTTAGGGATTGTGCCGGCTAAAGCGGATTATAAAAATAAGACGGGGGCTTGGTTTGTGTATGAAAAAACTCCGGGGGAGATGGTCAGTGATAAGGTGGCGGTGGTGAATTTGTCTGACCAACCAGTTGAAGTGGCAGTTTTTGGAGTGGATGCGACTACTACCAAAGAAGGTGTGTTTACTTTAAAAAACAACCATGAGGAGTCTTCTGGATTGGGTTTGTGGGTTGAAGGGTTGCCAGAAATATTGAGCTTGGAGGCTAAAGAGAGGCGAGTGCTTGAGTTTTCTTTGAACGTTCCCGAAGGGATAAAACCGGGGGATTACTTGGGAGGATTGGTGGTGGAAAACTTGGAGAATCAAGCTCGAAATGGAGTCAGAATTTACTTGACTGTTCCGGGGGAGATGAGTAAGGGGGCCGAGATTTCTGACCTTAAGTTTGTTGCTGACAAGGGTAATTATAAGTTTTTATTGAACTTGAAAAATAGTGGTAATGTTCGGTTGGAGGGTTTGTTGGTTAAAGTCACTTTAAGGAGTAAGTGGAAGGTGCCGGCCGAGTCAAAAGCTAGTTATCCTCAGGCTGGAGTTTTGTTTCCCGAAGGAGAGATTAATTTAGAACTGCCTTGGGATAATTCTAGGCCAATTTTGGGCCAGTTTGAGGCAGAGGTCAATGTCTTGTTTGGGAGTGATATTTCTTTGACTGAAAAAATAGATTTTTGGATTGTTAATTGGACTAAATTAGGATTGGTCGGGTTAGGGTTAGGGTTATCTGTTTTGGGCTTAAGAGTTTGGGTGAAGAGAGCTAAAAAACGCAGACTTTCAAGGCAAAAACAGAGGGAAGAAGAGCGAAAAACAGTAGGAACCGTTCCTACTGTTTCTGGGAGTTTGGATGCGGAGTGGCTCAAGGAGCAGTTGCGAGTGGTGGTAAGAGAAGAGCTTCAGCGGTTGGTGAGTGACGGTAAGATTGAGTATGGGAACAAAAAAGGAAAAAGATTTGTTAATCCGCCGGGAATAAAACTACCAAGAGGAGTTCATAGCCAAGAGGTGGCTAATGGTAAAAAGAAAACATTTTTCTTTGCCAAAAAAAAGTCCAAGTGATAGGATAGGATGATATGCCAAAGCAAATGATTCAAGACGTTTTTGGAGAGTTACTGGAAACCGGAAAACAAGCGGTGAAGCAGTCTAAAAAAGCGGTGGGTGATGTGACCAAAGGAGCAGTAAAAAGCGTGGTGGGGATGGATGCTAGTGAGAGTGATGAGTTGAATCAAAAGATGTATGGATCGGGAGAGGAAGTGGTCAGTAAGCCGCAAAGTCAAGAAACAAACCAATCAAAGCAAATTTCAAGACTGGCTAATTTGGATAAACAGAAATCAATGCAGATGTATAAAGAGATTCAAGAGAAGATTAAGATTGAGAGAAGGAAAAAACAAGAGAAACATCGAAAGTACGAGACTGGCAAGGCCGAGTTTGATGATGAGCAAGTCAAAGACCCTGATAGTTTTTTTGAGAAGTTGAAAAAGAAGAAGGAAGAGATGAAGAAAGATAAATTATCTTTGTCGAGTAAACAAGGGATGGGCACTGGAGAGATTGCCAGAGGGGTGAGTGGATGAAGCTATTTAATACTTTGACCAGAGTAGTAGAGGAGTTTAAGCCGATTGGTGAATTGGTGGGAGTGTATGTTTGTGGTCCAACAGTTTATGACTATGCCCATATTGGCCATGCTAGGACTTATATTAATAGTGATGTTTTGGTTAGAACTTTAAGATGGCTTGATTATAAAGTTAAAGTGGTGATGAACGTGACTGATGTGGGTCACCTAACTTCAGATGCTGACTCTGGTGAAGATAAGATGGAAAAGAAAGCCAAGCAAGAGGGCAAAGACATATGGGAGATAGCCAAGTACTACTCAGATGATTTTTTTAAGATGCTTGTAAAATTAAATATTGAAAAACCGGACATAGTGGCTAAGGTAACCGATAATATTCCTGAGCAGATAGAGTTGATAAAGAAACTTGAAGACAAGGGATTGACATATAAAATTAGTGACGGGATTTACTATGATTCGGAGAAATTTAAGGACTATGGTAAGTTGGCAAGACTTGATATCAAGGGACTCGAAGAAGGAGCTAGGGTGGAGAAGAATGAGGAGAAGCGAAGAGTGACTGATTTTGCTTTGTGGAAGTTTAGCCCAACTGACAAACAACGGCAGATGGAGTGGGATAGTCCTTGGGGGGTAGGCTTTCCTGGTTGGCACCTTGAGTGTAGCGCAATTAGTATGAAGTATTTGGGGGAAACGATTGATATTCATACCGGGGGAGTGGATCATATTCCGGTCCATCACACCAACGAGATAGCTCAGAGTGAAGGGGTGACCGGGAAGAAATTTGTAAATTTCTGGTTTCACTCAAATTTTTTGGACATTGATGGACAGAAGATGAGTAAGTCGTTAAAGAATTTTATTCGAGTATCTGACCTAGAAATTCGAGGTTACGAACCTCGAATTTTACGCTACTTGTTTTTGACTGGGCATTATCGAACCAAGATGAACTTTACTTATCAGGCTTTGGATGCGGCTAAAGAAGGGTATAACAAGTTAAGATCGATATCACACTCCTGGAGTGTGATTAGAGGGAGGACGAAGTTGTCTAGTGAAAAGTTGGAAAAAATTCAAAACTTTTCGATAAGGTTTAGAGAGGGAATCGAGAATGATTTAAATACACCTCAAGCTTTGGCGGTGGTTTGGGAGATGGCCAAAAGCAACATTCCCGAGCAAGATAAGTGGGAGTTGATCTTGGATTGGGATCAAGTCTTGGGGTTGGGGTTGGGTCAAGTAAGTCAAGAGCAAGAGGTAGTGCCAAGCGAGATTGAGGAGTTGATAAAACAACGAGAAGAGTTTAGAAGCATAAAAAATTGGGAGGAAGCTGATCGGGTGAGGGAGATGATTGAAGCCAAGGGTTTTAAGGTGGAGGACAAGAAAATTTAGCGAGGAGGTTGCATTTTTTTTATTTTTAGTTAGAATAACCTAGTAATGAAGAAATATGAAATGACCTTGGTTCTGACCGAAGAGATTGGGAAAGACGAGGGAAAACAAAAAAAACTAGTTGAAGAGTTATTAAGCGTTGCTGGAGCAAGTGTTAAGAACACCAATATTTTGGGAGCCAGAGAGTTGGCATACCCTATTAAGGGCCTAAGTAGGGCTTGGTATGGTATTTTTAATATAGAAATGCCGGCTGAAAAAGTAGCTGAACTGGATAAAGCTATTCAAATAAAAGAAGAAATTTTGAGATATTTATTAATAGTAAAGGAGTGAGTATGTCTAGTAGATCACTAAACAAAGTAACATTGATTGGAAATTTAACTCGAGATCCTGAGTTAAGGTACACCCCACAAGGAACACCTGTTTGTACTTTTGGATTAGCTACCAATAGATCTTGGCAACCATCAGCAGGTGGTGAGCGTCAAGAAGAAACAGAGTTTCATAGAATCGTGGCCTGGAATAAACTGGCTGAACTTTGCAGTGAGTTGTTGTTCAAGGGTAGAAAAGCTTATGTTGAAGGAAGACTGCAGACCAGAAACTGGACTGATGCTTCTGGACAAGAGAGAACAACAGTTGAAGTTATTATCGAGAACATGATTGTCTTGGACTCCAAGCATAAAGATAGGCCTTTAAGCCAAGATACGGAGTATCAAGAACAGTCTGAACCAATGGCACAAGACCAAGAGACGCCAGTGGAAGCGGTGACTTCTGAAGAAACTTCAAAAGAAGCTAAAAAGCCAGCAGAAAAGAAAGCTGATGATGAAAAAATTAATCCGGATGATATTCCTTTTTAAGGATAATTATGCAGAATAAACGACGTGAATTTAAAAGAAACTTAAAGTGCTATTTTTGTGAGAGCAAGGAAGGTAAGCTTCCTGACTACAAAGATTTTGAAGCTTTGAGGAAATTTATCTCTGAGAGAGGAAAAATTTTATCAAGACTGCGTTCTGGTGTTTGTGCAAAACATCAAAGAAGGTTGTCAAAAGAAATTAAGAGGGCCAGACATCTGGCTTTAATTCCGTTTGTAAGTTAGGTTTTTTTAATGAAGCTAAAAGTGACACTCAAACAAATTAGAGTGGGGGTATTGATTCTAAGCTTAGTTCTTGTGGCGGGAATGATTGGTTACCGAGTAGGAAAGAAAGAAATTTCTATTAGTAAGAACGGTAGTTTTCAAGTAGATCGATCTCAACCTAGTGATAAAAGCAGTGTTGACCTGAAGATGTTTTGGCAGGTTTGGGATAAACTTGGGCAGAGCTACTTGATCAAAGAGAGTTTAAATCAAGATGAGATGATTTGGGGAGCTATAAAAGGAATGACTGCTTCTTTGGGTGATCCTTACACCGTTTTTTTGCCACCAGAGCAAAATAAAGCTACTCATGAAGAGTTGAATGGGGCTTTTGAAGGTGTGGGAATTCAACTTGGTTTTGTAGATGGTAATTTGGGAGTGATTGCTCCTTTGAGCGGAATGCCAGCTGAAGCAGTAGGGATTAAAGCTGGAGATTTGATTTTAAGGATTAAAGACGAGAAGAAGGATTTGAATATTGAGACAACTGATATGTCTTTGCCGGAAGCGGTGAAACACATTCGTGGGCCAAAAGGATCTTTAGTGACTTTGACTATCTACCATGAAGGAGCTAGTGAGCCTGTTGATGTCGAAGTGACTAGAGACACAATTGTGATCAAGAGCGTTGAGTTAGAGTGGAAGGGGGATAACGAAGAGATTGCCTACATTCGCTTGAGTAGGTTTGGAGGAAGAACTGAATCAGAGTGGAATCAAGCTGTAGAAGAAGTTTTAGCTAAACCTAGAACAAAGGGTATTGTCCTTGATTTGAGAAATAATCCTGGAGGTTATCTGCAAGGAGCGGTAACTTATGCCAGTGAGTTTTTAAAAAGAGGATTAGTGGTAGTAAAGCAAGAGGATTCTCGAGGTAATGTGGAGACTTACAGTGTCAAAGATGCTGGTAGGTTGCTTGAAACTCCTTTGGTGGTTTTGATAAATAAAGGGAGTGCTTCTAGTTCAGAGATTTTATCTGGAGCTTTACGGGATCATGATAGAGCGGAGTTGATTGGGGTAAAGAGTTTTGGAAAGGGAACCATTCAAGAAGCTTTGGATTTGGGCCAAGAATCTGGGTTGCATGTAACTACAGCAAAGTGGCTACTTCCTAGTGATCAGTGGGTCAATGAGACGGAAGGTATAGCTCCGGATGTTGAGGTTGAAGACAACCCTGAAACCACTGATATTGATGAACAGCTTAATAAGGCGCTTGAGGTAGTGTATAATTAAGGGAGTATGAAGGTAATAATTTTAAAGACTAAGGAAATCAAAGAAGTTTCATTGGGTTATGCGGTTAACTACTTGCTACCAAAGAAGCAGGCCGTGATTGCTACCAAGAAAGCTATCAAGAGGTTGGAGAAACAAGAAGCTAAAAAAAAGCAAGAAGTTAAGACAAGCAAGCAAGAAGACAGGCAGTCAGCTGAGAAGCTTGATGGTAAGGTAGTCACTATTAAAGTTCAAGCAGGTAAAGCCGGAAAAGTACATGGTAGCATTACTAAAAAAGAGATTGCAAAAGAGCTGGATATCTTAAAAACCCATATAAAACTTGATAAACCGATTAAGAAAATTGGTGAGTATGATGTTGAACTAAAATTTGGGAGCGCCAAAGCTAAGGTTAAGCTAAAGGTGGAGGCTGCATGAAGAAGGGGCTAATCGGATTAGCTTTGGCGGTGGTTTTGGTAGTTGGAATTTTTGGAGGGGCTTTGGGCAATAAATTGATTGGTAAGAAAAGTCAAGTTGAGATTAAGCAACCTGAGGTGAGACAAGAGATTTTGAAAGAAGAAAATGCAGTTATTGATGTGGTGGAGAAAGTGGGGCTGTCGGTTGTTACGGTGGGAGTGAAAAAAACTCAAAGAATTATTGATTCAAGCACCTTTTTTGATCCATTTAACTTTTTTAATCAAGTACCTCAATCAACTCGAGAAAAAACGGTGGAGCAAGATATTGGCTCGGGATTTATTATAGATACTGATGGTTTGGTGGTGACCAATAAACATGTGGTTTCTGATCCGGCGGGTGAGTATCGAGTGATTACCAATAAAGACGTGGAGTTGGTGGTGGAGAAAGTTTATCGTGATCCGGTCAATGATTTGGCAATTTTAAAAGTAACCCCCGGACAGGCTGAATTTGCGCCGGTAGTAATGGGGGATTCTGATAAATTAAAAGTGGGTCAAGTAGTAATTGCTATAGGAACTGCACTAGGTGAATTTAGGTCCACAGTGACCACTGGAGTGATTTCGGGCTTGGGTCGAGGGATTAATGCCGGAGGCTATGGAACAACCAGTGAGAGACTGGATAACGTGATCCAAACGGATGCCGCCATAAATCCGGGTAATTCCGGTGGACCTTTGCTTAATTCTTTGGGGCAAGTGATTGGAGTAAATGCGGCCGTGTCTCAGGCGGGGGAGAATATTGGGTTTGCTATTCCGATTAATGTGGTTCGAGAGTCTATCGATAATTTTAATACGACGGGGAAGTTTTCTAGGCCTTATTTGGGGGTCAGGTATCAGATGTTGAATAAACGAACGGCAATATTAAATAGTGTGCCTGAAGGAGCTTATATTGTGGAGGTTGTGGTGGATTCGCCGGCGGCTAAAGCCGGATTAAAAGAAAATGATATTGTGACCAAGATTAATGAAGTAAGTTTAGGTAGTGAAAATGATTTGAGTCAAGTGGTTTCTAAAGTAAAAGTAGGGGACGAAGTTGTTTTGGAGATATATAGAGATGGGAAGACGATTGAGGTTAAAGCTTTGCTTGAAGAAGGGCAGTAATAACTTGCTTTAATGCACCCTCCATGATGTTTTTAAGGTTTTTAAAGGATTGGTTGATACGGTGATCGGTTACCCGGTTTTGAGGGAAGTTATAGGTTCTGATTTTTTCTGATCTCATACCGCGCCCAACAGCTTCTTTTCTAGTTGAGTCGATGGTGGCAAGTTTTTTCTCTCTTTCGATTTCAAATAGCTTTGAGCGAAGGAGGTCGTAGGCAATTTTTCTGTTTTGTTCTTGAGTGCGTTGAGTTTGGGATTCAATGATGATATCTGTAGGAGCGTGCTTTAATCTGACTGCTGTAGAGACTTTGTTGACATTTTGGCCACCTGAACCGGAGGATCGATAGAACTCAATAGTAACCTCTTTAGGATCGATAATCACTTCTGTTTCTTTGACTTCTGGTAAGACGGTAACAGTAGCTGTGGAGGTGTGAATTCTACCAGATGATTCAGTCGATGGAATTCTTTGAACTCGGTGAACTCCGGACTCAAATTGAAAAAGAGGGAAAGCTTGCTTGCCTTTGATTTTAATGGTGCTTGATCCAAGGGGGATAGCTTCAAGATTTTCTAGTTCAGCGTAGCGAGTGTACATCTCGATCAAGTCACTTGTCCAGATCTTGGCTTCTTCGCCACCGGCAGCTGCTCTAACTTCGATGATAGCGTTGCCTTGGCGAACTTTTTTCAAAGAGTTACTACTTTTCTTGGTTTTTTCTTGAGCGGGAATGTTTTTTAGTGATTTAACCTGAACCTTTAAGGCTTTGATTTCTTCTTGAGCTAAAAGTTTTAACTGAGGGTCTTCGAGGAGTCTTTCAGTTTTTTTAATTTTTTCTTCTAGACGCTTTACTTCCTCTTTGAGGTAGTCGTTCATTATTGTTTAGATGTTTTCTTTTTTTGTTGTTCGATCATTTCCTTTAGAGTTCTTGGCTTAGCTTTATCTACTTGTTCGTCTAATCTTTTTCGATCTACTTTTTTGGTGTATTTGTTGTCTTTGGCTTGTTTTTGTTTCTTTTGGAACTTCTCAACACGACCCATGGTGTCGATAAACTTCATTTTACCGGTAAAGAAGGGGTGGCAAGCAGAGCAGATATCTACCTTAATTTCCTCAAGGGTTGAGCCAGAGTCAAAGACATTGCCACAAGCACAGGTGACTTTGATATTTTTATTGTATTTTGGATGAATTCCTTTTTTCATAACTCTAGGATTATATCAGTTATCTTTTAATCTTTCTAGGCCTATATTCGCCCAAAAAGACTCCAATTAAGATGACAATGATAGCGATTAACTGGCCAGTCGTGGGGGTTTGGTTCAAGAGAAAGAAGACGGTAGGGATAGCCACTACTGCTTGGAGGTACTGGAAGAGTGAGGCTTCAGAAGCTTCGATTAAGTTTTGGCCATAAATTCTGGCAGTGAGAGCAATTATAGAGCCGGGGATGGCCATGTAGATAGTAGCAATAGCTACTGATGGAATTTTTAAGAGAGAAAGAGGGGTAGGGGTTTTGGTAACAGCTAGAATGAAAGAGAAAGTGATAAGTGAGATTAAGTAGCTGGTACTAGTAACAAATATTTTAGGTAAATTTTTGTAGTGTTTTTTGGCTAGTAAGTAGTAGGCGGCGATGATGAAGTTGTAACTGAGGATTATTAGATTGCCTGATAAGGAGAAGGTTTTTAGAAGTGATTGGTCGTTAAAGATTGGCTCAAAGACTAGAATGAGGGAACCCAAGAAACTAATGATTAAGCCAATCCATTCTTTTTTTTCCTCTCTTTCTTTAAGAAAGATTATGCCACCCAAGGTAGTGATAACAGGGCTAGTGGCGGCGATTAGAGAGGCTTCAAGGGCTGTGGTCTTAGCTAGTCCAACGTAGAGGATGGCCAGGGCAAATGAGGCGCCGAGGAGTTCTAGGAGGATTATATTTATGGATTGTTTTAGAGTGGGTTTGAGTTTTTTAAAGTAGTAGATTAAGAAAGGTAGAGTGAGAGGAGCGGCGATAAGGTAGCGGAAGAAGAGAAATTGAAAAGGAGAGATGTGATCGTAGGATGGTTTGATGATGGGGAAGGCAGCGCCCCAAATTATAGTAGTGGTGAGTAGAGCTAAGTACGCCTTAGTGCGTTTGGACATTTGGCAGTGTTATTTTAATTTCTGGATGACTTTATCAAGAGGGAGGGTGACTTGGGTTTTTTGATCCATGTCTTTTAGGGTGACTTGATTTTCTTTAGCTTCATCCGGGCCGATAATAACTACAAAAGGAATTTGTTTTTGGTTGGCGTACTTTAGTTGTTTATTAAGATCATCTGATTGATGGTAGATCTCAGTTTTAATGCCAGCGTCTCTTAACTCTTTAGCTGTTTTTATAGATAGGTCTTCGTAGTTCTCAAATTGAGTTACTAAGACATTGTTTGTTGAGGAGACTAGGTCAATTAATCCAAGTTCTGTGGCAGCTTCAACCATACGGTCGAATCCATAAGCGATACCAACAGCTGTAGTGTTTGGTCCACCTAGCTCGTTAATTAATTTATCGTATCGACCGCCGCCGCCAAAAGAGCCAATTGGGTAATCGGGAATAATAATTTCAAAGATCATACCGGTGTAGTAGTCTAGTCCGCGAGCAAGATAAGGGGTAAATTCGATGTTTTTTTCTGGAACACCTAATTTGATGGCTAGGGAAATGATGGAGTCTAGGTTTTTTGTAGTGGTGGCTTTACTGATATCTGTTAGTATTTGTTTGGCAGATTTTTTATCTAAACCCTTTTTAACTAGCTCTTCAATTACTTGCTCTTTAGTCTTTTTATCTAATTTATCTATAGTTTGGATGATAGATAGAGTGGATAGGTTTTTTGAAGAAAATGGTTTTAAGTTATCAAATAAGATTTTTCTGTCATTAACTTTAAGAATTATGTTGGGAAAGTTTAAGTTTTTAAAAACATTGTAGGTACAAGCAATGATCTCGGCATCAGCTAGAGGAGAGGATGTGTTAAAGATGTCGATGTCACATTGAGTAAATTCTCGGTAACGTCCCTTTTGAGGTTTGTCGGCTCTAAAGACGTTTTGAATTTGGTAGCGACGAAAGAATTTAGGTAGTTTGTCTTGATATTGAGATAAAACTCTAGCTGTAGGAACTGTTTGGTCATAGCGAAGGCTTAGATCACGATTACCTCTGTCCTTAAATGAGTAGACTAGTTTATCTGCTTCTTTTCCGTACTTTCCTAGAATAACTTTGGAGTATTCTAAAGTGGGGGTTTCTAGAGGCTCAAAGCCAAAAATTTCAAATGTTTCTTTGATCGAGTCTGAGACATAATCCCGACGACGTTTTTCCTCGGGTAAAAAATCTCTAAATCCTTTTGGTGTTTGCAGGTCTTGTTTTTTAGATGACATATTGGTTATAGTTTATCATTTTTTTTAATATTCTTCAGAGTTGGACCTGCAGGGTCCAACCTTGCAGGTGCGTGAAAAGTATACTCTTGGGTTAGCATGTTATTTATTCAGCCTGCAGGGATGGACCCTGTAGGTGTTTTAGGGAATTAAAATAAACGGTACATGCTTCCACGATAACCAATGTCTGTGATAATAACTTGTTTTTTTTGAGAAATTATTGTGTAGATAATTCTAATTTTTCCAATTCTAATTCTGAAAGTTTTTTCAGAATCTTTGATCTTTTTTATGTTTAGTTTTCTTGATAGGGGATTTATTTCAAGTTTGGAGAATAATTTAAAAACTTTCTTTTTATCTTTTTGTTGAAGTTTATATATTTTTTTATCGACTTTGTGTAGGGCTACTACTTGATACATTTCTAGATTTTTATATTGTGTTTTTTAGCCATATCTCCTAGGGAGATGTAATCTTTCTTGGTTGCTTTTAAAGCTTTCTTTTCAAGTCTTAAAGCCAGCTCTTCGTCAAGATAATCTTCAATCATTTCCATTAATTGGTTATATCTTTTTATGGATAAAAGAATCGCTTTGGGGGAGTTACGGTGCATGATAATTGTAGGGTCTTGCTTGTTTTGAACAGATTTCAATAGAGAGATAGTGTTCTCTCTCATGTCTGTGATAGTACTGATATTATCGTCTGTTGGGATTAACATATTTTTATTAGGTATTTATTAGATTAATATAAGATAATTCTAAGGTAAGAATATATTTTTGTCAAGCAGGGGAGACCTTGATTGAGGAGGGTAGCAATGAAGAAAAGCTTTATTTAGCTTAGTGCTCATTATTCTTCTATTGTAGCAGATTCGGTAGCGTCAGCTGAGTTACTGGCTTCGGCAGAGTTAGTGGGTTCTTGTGAAGCAGGATTATTTTTACCTGGAAGGATCAAAACTTGGTTAGCGGTATCTATATCTCCATTGTTGTCTAGGGTGACGATAGAAAATAGATTGTCGTCTAGTTCAATATCTTCGACTTCTGGTTCTTCGATATCTTGGATGCTTAGATTGGTCTTTGAAGTGATGACAATGGATTTGGAGTCAAAGGATATTTTGTTGCCGTCTACTTCGTTGATTTTGCCGCTTAAGAGTTGACGAGTGGAAGGAGTTTTTGGGGCTGAGATAAGCAAAACTCTTTTGGCATCTAGTTGAGTAGATTCTGGAGAGACAAAGCCCATGGTGATGATGTAGTCGTCAACTTCAAGATCCTCAAGATCTATAGCCGTACTCCCTGAAGACTTGATGATTTCGGTTTCTTCATTTAGGTTGATGATGAATACTTGAGATTTATACTCTATAGATAGACTGGTTTCTTCTATAGATTTGATGCTACCGATGAAGGCTTTTTTCTTTGGAATTTTGGATTTACTGATGATTTCTTCTCTAATGTTATCTAGGCCATCTTCAGCTGTTTCTTGGAGCTTTTCTTTAATTTTATCTGTTAGTGAGTTGTTCTGGGATGACTCGGTGGCTTCTTTTGATAAGATCCATGAAGGAGATAAAAAGAGAGATAGGAAGATGGTGATGATAGCTAGTTTCTTCATTCGGTTAGTTCTATTTTAGTTGTTGAGTAGGTTAGAACCAAGTTTTGGGAGCTGATTTCACCAGTGTCGTCGGTAGCGATGACTTGGATCTCATTATAGCCCTTGATCAGGTCGAAGTTAAAAGAGAAGATCCCGTCTGCATCTGCAGTGATGAGAAGTTCTTGGTCTTCACCCAAGAGAGCCACAACGGCTTTGGGCCAAGCGATACCTGAAAGAGTTACGCTTGCTTCATCAAGAAGATCAAAAGACTCATGAGAAGTAATTTCAAGAATTTTTGCTTTTTCTTGGCTTTGAGTTGTTGGGGTAGCGGAGGCTTGTGTTTTAGTGGCCTTGTTGGCTTTAAGCTGGTTGATTGAGCGATTGGCTGTGTAGATACCAACTGTAATAATTAACCCGAGAATTAGTCCAACAACAATAGCGATTAAGGCTTCTTTTTTCATATTTTTGATTAAGCCTCAGAACTATATCAATAGGCCAATTTATTGTCAAGAAAGTTAGATTGTGTTACCATGAGTCGCTATGGACATTACCTACTTAGGACACTCTAGTTTTTTGTTTAAATTTGGTTCGACCAAGGTAGTTTGTGATCCGTTTTCTGAGTCGGTGGGTTTTAAACTACCTAAAACTACATCTGATATTGTGACGATTTCTCACGATCATGAGGATCATTGTAACTTCAAAGTACTTCAAGATGAACCGATGGTGATTAATGGCCCGGGGGAGTATGAGGTTAAGGGAGTAGCGATTACCGGTATTGCTAGTTTTCATGATGATAAATCTGGTAAAGAGAGGGGAAAGAATGTTATCTATACTTTTGATTCAGATGAATTAAGGGTTTGTCATCTTGGAGATTTGGGTCATGAGTTGAGCGAGAAGGACGTAAATAAGATTGGAGACATTGATGTGTTGATGATTCCAGTTGGAGGGGTGTATACAATTGACCTAAAGCAAGCAGTAAAGGTAATTAAGCAGATTGGACCATCGATTGTGATCCCTATGCATTACAAAACCAAAGAGCATGATAAAAAGTTTGAGAAGTGCAGTACCTTAAAAGAGTTTGTTGATGAGATTCAACTAGAGCCAGTCAAAGCTCAAAAGCTTGTGGTTAAAAAATTAGAACTGCCAGAGGAGATGCAACTAGCAGTTTTAGAAAGATATGCCAAATAATGTGCGAATACCACCGCACAGCCTGCAAGCGGAAGAATCATTAATAGGAGCGGTGCTAATAGATAAGGATGCGGTTGTGGAGATTGCTTCGTTTTTAAAGTCCAGGCATTTCTATGATGATAGGCATGTAAAGATTTTTAATGCAGTTTTAGAACTTTATGAAGGCCGTGATCCGATAGATGTGGTAACGGTATCTGAAAAACTAAGAGAAGCCAAGCAGTTAAAAAAAGTTGGAGGCTCAAGTTACTTAACAAAGTTGGTAAATCGAGTACCTACAAGCGCTCATGTTTCAAAGTATGCCAAAATTGTAAAGGGTCTTTATACAAAAAGAACTTTGATTTCTCAAGCATCTAAGATGGTGGAGGAGTCGTTTGACGAGTCTTTATCTGTCAGTAAGATTTTGGATAATGCTGAGAAGACTATCTTTGGATTGAGTCAAGATAGCATGGAGAGAAACTTTCTACCGATTAAAGATGTCTTGGCGGAGTCGTTTGACAGACTAGATGAGTTACATAAAACAGCCGGAGGAATTCGGGGTGTGCCAAGTGGATTTAAAGACGTAGATCATGTTTTGGCAGGATTTCAAAAGAGTAACTTGATTATTTTGGCGGCTAGGCCGGGTATGGGTAAAACTTCTTTTTCATTGAATATTGCCAAGCATGTAGCAGTAGAGCAAAAGAAGCCTGTGGGATTTTTCTCACTAGAGATGAGTCAAGAGGAGCTGGTAGATAGATTGTTGGTAGCTCAAGCTGATATTGATGCCTGGAAACTAAAAACAGGTAGGTTAAATGAGAAGGATTTTAGTTCTTTGTCTGATGCTATGGGTGAGTTGGCCGAAGCGCCGTTGTATATAGATGATACTCCGGGGATGAGTATTATGGAGATGACAACTAAAGCGAGGAGGCTTCAGGCAGAGCATGGATTAGAGCTACTTATAGTTGACTACCTTCAGTTGGCTCATAGCAGAAACTTAGAGAATCGAGTTCAAGAAATTTCAGAAGTTTCGATGGGTTTGAAGAACTTGGCTCGTGAGTTACGAGTTCCAGTGATTGCTTTGAGTCAGTTGTCTAGAGCCGTTGAGCATAGGGGAATCAAGAAGCCTCAACTAGCTGACTTGAGGGAGTCTGGAGGTATTGAACAGGATGCAGACGTGGTTATGTTTCTTTATCGAGAAGATCCGGAAGACTTGGAGAACTGTAAGTTGATGGTGGCAAAGCATAGAAATGGAGCCCTTTCGACAATCGACTTGAGATTTAGAGGAGATAGGATACGTTTTTATGGAGTGGAGAAAGGGAGAAGATCGGCGGAGTAGTAGGAGAGTTTTGATAGTTTGTGCCAGAGGAGGGAATCGAACCCTCACGGCTGTGAAGCCACGCGATTTTGAGTCGCGCTTGTCTACCAATTCCAACACTCTGGCTTGAAATATTTTTATTGGCGGTTATAATTCTACCATATGATTAATGTCAATCAATTAAGAAATGGAAAAGCATTTAGTGAAGATGGTGATCCTTTTTTGGTTTTAAAGTATGAGTTTACCAAGATGGGTCGGGGGACGGGGAACATAAAGGTAAAAGTTCGCAACTTAGCAACTGGTTCGGTGGTGACCAAAACATACACTACCGGTAATAAAGTTCAAGATATTCAACTAAACAAGAAAACGATGCAGTTTTTGTATAGCGATGGAGATAATAGTATTTTTATGGATCCGATCACCTTTGAACAGATCGAGGTGAGTAATGAGTTAATTGGAGATCAGAGAAATTACTTAGTAGATGGTATGGATGCAAGTCTTTTGTTTTGGGAAGATAAAGCCTTATCACTAGACCTACCAACCAAGATGACCTTTGAAGTGGTAGATACCGATCCGGGTGAAAAGGGGAATAGTGCGGCCAAAGTTTTGAAACCGGCTAAGTTGGTAAACGGGGTTAGTGTCAATGTGCCTTTGTTTATTGGTATTGGAGATAAAATAGTGGTGGACACGAGAAACGGGGATTATGTTGAGAGAGCTAAATAAAAGCAGTTAAGACAAAGAGAGCAACAACAACAACTTGAACAAAAAGACCCCAAGGGAAGTCCATTTTATTGTGAAGCTTTGACTGGAGTTGTTTGATTGAAGAGAAGGGGGGGAAGTTGAAGTTAAAGATGTGATAAGGGGCTTCGAGCCAATCTGGAATTTGAGCGGTAAACATCATAGAGAGGAGGTACCAAGTGGGAACAGTGGAGTTGAAGAGTAGATAGCCTAGGGTAAAACCGATGATAGCGTCGGTCAGAGATATAGTAATAATTGTTATTTTTGAGCGATTGGTTTTTCTGGTCATAAAGTCCCAGTGGGGACAGATATCTGCTAGAAAATGAGAGAGAAGACTAAGAGGAAAACCTATGTATGGATTGGGAATTAGTTTGGCAAGTGAAGCGCCAATAACTGCGTGTGATGCGTCTAACATGAAGGTAAGTATAGCGGATCTAGTTTAAATAGTATACAATTTTTTGTATGTGGCCAACCTTATTATCTTTTGGACCGATTGCAGTTCACTCATTTGGAGTGATGATTTTTTTAGGAATTTTTGTAGGTGGATTTGTTTGGTGGCAGAAGGGAAGAGAAGAAAATTTTGATGAAGAGCCGTTGATGGATGTTTTGTTATCTTCTTTAATTGTTTCTATGATAGTGGGTAGGGTCTGGTACTTGTTCTCGAATTGGAGTCAGTTTGCTGGTAGTTTTTATAAGATGATTTTTATAACAAAGTTCCCTGGAATTTCTTACGAGGGAGTGGTTTTGGGTGGAGTCTTATCTCTAGGGTTTTTTGCTTATAAAAAGTCATTTGATGTTTGGAAGATTTTAGATTTAAGTGTACTAAGCCTTTTGGTTATAGAAATCTTTGCCTACGGAGGAAGTTTTTTAGCTGGGAGTAACTTGGGGACACAAACTAATTTATTTTTTGGAGTTCCTTTTCCAGGAATTGAAGGGAAAAGATATCCGGTTCAGCTAGTTTTTGTTTTGCTTTTGGGGGGTTTGTATAAGTTGTTTAAGAAGCTAGAGAAAGAGTATCGTAATTTCAAGTGGTACTCATCTAGTAAAGGAGAAGCAAAGCCGGGGTTTATGATTGGAAGTTACTTGATTGGCTTAGGTCTGGTTCACACTGTTCTTGGTTTTATTTCTGAGGTGAATAATTTATATTTTTCTTTTGGGATGGTGTTTCTTGGTGTATTGCTTTTGGTCGTTCGTTCAGGTATAAAAATGAAGAGTAGAGAACCTAAAAAAGTAGTAGAAGTTAAAGTTGAAACTCATAGAAAATTAAAAAAACGAAAGAAGAAAGGCTTTGATTTTAAATAATATGTCACTAATTAAATTCCCATTAAAAGTACTAAAACCAGTTCAAAAACACTTGAAACAAGAAGAAGCAAAGTTAAATAAAAGAAAACAAGATTTGGAGGCAGAGGATCCATTTAAGGATGAGGGAAGAGTAAATGACAATGCATCGGTGGATACGGATGTAAAAGAGAAGGTGGGTCACGAGAGAGTGGCGGCACTAAAGACAGAGGTTGAAAAAACTTTAATTCGAGTCAGAAAAGCTTTAACTAGAATTAAACTAGGTAAGTATGGTTTGTGTGATAGGTGTAAGAGGATGATAAACACAGATAGGTTGGCAATAGACCCTGCAGCTGACCTTTGCATTAAGTGTGCTAGTAAAGTGAAGGCATAAGCTGTAATGGAAGAAGAGATGGAGATAAAGAAAATATTTGAAGATGAGGTTTTGTTGGTGATAAATAAGCCTTCTGGGTTGGTAGTGAATAATTCTCAATCAACCCGCGATGTGATTACTCTTCAGGATTGGTTGATTGAACATAAAATTGGTGAGAGGGTGGAGAGAAATGGAATTGTTCATAGGATTGATAAAGAGACTAGTGGAATTTTATTGGTTGCAAAAACCAAGGAAGCAATGAAGTTTTTACAAAATGAGTTTAAAGAAAGAATGGTTTTAAAAACATACGTGACTTTAGTCCATGGCAAGATGATTTCTAAAGAGGGGAATATAGACGCCCCGATTAGTAGAAATCCTTTTAATAAGACTAAGTTTGGAGTCTTTGTGGGTGGTAAAGAATCTCAAACCTCTTACAAAGTAAAAGCTACATACAAAAGAGGGAATCAAGAGTTTTCTTACTTGGAAGTTTTTCCAAAGACTGGAAGAACTCATCAAATTAGAGTTCACATGAAGCATCTAGGTCATGGAGTTGTCTCAGATGAGTTTTATGCAGGTAGAAAAACAGCTAGAAATGACAGGTTGTGGTGCCCAAGATTATTCTTACAAGCAGTTAGTATAAAGATCAGACACCCTCGCTCTGGCAAGTATTTGCTCTTTGAGACTTCTTTGGCAAGTGATTTGAAGAAGGTGCTCGAAATCATTAAAAAAGATTGATGTTTGGCTCCATATGAATTTTATAGTTCAACTAGCAGAAGGGGTAAAAAGACTAATCCAGAAGTATGTGATATAGTTTGATGTGTTATGAACACCTTAAAAAAGAGAGCGCCAAGATGGAAGCGCGAACAGAAGAAAAGAGTAAAAGAGAAAAAGAAATCTAGTGTTTATATAGGTCTTGGGTTTATTTTTAGTCTTTTGTTTTTAGTGATCTTTAGTTTTTTGTGGCAGAGGGCTAGAGATAGTGTTTGGGACGGGTCGGGGAATTTTGGAGTAGTTGTACTAAGGGAAGATGAAGTTGAAATATCAGTTTTACAACCGAGTACAAAAAGGATAGTTAGATTTTTAGTACCTTTAAATACGATGGTGCAAGCACCATTTGGATTTGGAGAGTATCAGTTGGGTTATATTTATAAACTTGGCAAACTAGAAGATGAGGGGGGAAGGTTGTTAATGAGAACAGTAGAAAATAATTTTGCGGTTAGTATTTCTGGGTTTAAAGCTTTAGGAAATTCTAACTTAACTTGGTGGGATTCTTTAAGGGTGGGGTGGTTTGGGGCAGTAGGCTCAAGCAGTAAAACTTTAATTGATTTACTTTCACTGCAAACATTTGATAACTCTAGTTTGGCTGATGGAACTAGTGTTTTTAGAATTAAAACTATTTACATGGATGAGCTGATCAATCATGAGTTGTTTGACGAGAAGTTGCTCCATGAAGAGTTTGAGATTGGAGTGATAAATTCTAGTGAGGGAGCGGGGGTAGCCTCTAATGTTTCAAGAATTATTCGAAATATTGGCGGTGATGTAACACTAGTTTCTAACTCAGATTCTAGTGAAGTATCTAGAATTCAGGTAAAGAACAGTGATATTTTAAAGAGTTACACTGTTGAAGTTTTGAGTAGGACTTTTGATGTATCCAGGGTTGAAGTAGTAGAAAATAGTCAATTTAGGGCTGATGTTGTGGTGATAATTGGTAAGGACTATCTTTCTTTGAAGTGATAAAATTGAGTTATGTCTGGACATTCTAAGTGGTCAACCATAAAACATAAAAAGGCGATTGAAGATAATAAAAGAGGCAAGATATTCACTAAATTGGTAAAAGCGATTGAGATTGCAGCTCGAGAGGGTGGCCCTGATATGTCTATTAATTTTAAGCTTCGTTTGTGCGTTGACAAGGCAAAGCAGGCAAATATGCCTAAAAATAATATTGATAGAGCTATTGAAAAAGGGTCTGGTGAGGGGGGTGGGGATGTTCTTAGTGAGATGATTTACGAGGGTTATGGTCAATCAAATGTGGCCGTGATTATTGAGGTAGTAACAGACAATAAGAACAGGACAGCGTCGGAGATCAAACAGATTTTAGATAGGAGCGGGGGATCACTGGGGCAGACTGGCTCGGTGGGTTTTTTGTTTGATCGAAGAGGCAGGATTTTAATTCAGAAGGAAGCTAACCCAGATGATCAAATGCTGGAGTTGATAGATTTGGGAGTTTTGGATGTGGTGGCAGGGGAAGATTTGATTGAAGTTTTGGTTGAGCCCAGTAAGTTGTATGAAGTAAAAACCCAGTTAGATTCAAAGTACAAGGTAGTTGAAGCTGAGTTGGCTTATCTGCCAAAAAATCCTATAGAGATAGAAGAGGAAAGTAAAGAGAAGGTGGTGAATTTTTTGAATAGCCTTGATGATATGGATGATGTTTTAAAAGTTTACTCCAACGTTAAGTTATGACAAAAAGGGTAAAGCTAGTGATAACCTCTCTTTTGTTGAGTTTAGGAATTTTTGGTGTTCAACTGGTTGATGTTGAAGCAAGGTATCAGGCCATTGGTTTGCTGGCAGGCTTTGCTTATGGCTTGTCTGCTTGGTCTTTGTTTGAAGATTTAAGAGGTGTGGAGTGGTTTACGGTTTTGATTCTCCCAGTTATGTACTCTGTCTCTGTAGCCTTGTTTTATTTTCTGCTTCCAGAAAGAATTCTGAGTAAGATGATGATCTTAACCGGCTTTGGTGTTGGTATGTATGCTTTATTGCTAACTGAAAATATCTTTAATGTTGCCTCAATACGAACTATTCAGTTACTAAGGGCAGCTCATGCTGTGGGTTTTTTACTAACTTTGATGGTAGCTTTTTTCCTCTGGGACACAATTTTTTCATTTAGGTTAATGCCTTGGTGGAATTTTTTACTTGTTTTTGTAACCAGTCTGCCTTTGGTACTGTCTTCTTTGTGGAGTGTTAATTTGGAGAAAAGCATAAGTAAAGAAGTCTGGCGAAACTCCCTGGCTTTGAGTTGGGGACTTTCTAGCTTGGCTTTAGCTATTAGCTTTTGGCCTGTTACCATCATTATGGCTTCTTTATTTCTAGTAAGTGGTTTATATGTCTCGATGGGGTTGTTGCAACATAAGCTATCTGGAAGGCTGTTTAAAAAAACAATAAAAGAATATTTATGGGTAGGAGCGGTAGTATTTATGATAACATTGTTTCTAACTAAGTGGGGTTAAATTTTTAGTTAGCAGATCAAAAGGGGGAGTAGCAGTATAAACTATAGGTCCTATAGTAAATATCCTATAATAAAATAGGGTAGTTTTCACAAAAACTGATAATTATTTTCACGATACGGATGTTTCAAGATAATTTGTTTGACCACCACCCCTGTTAATTTGTAAATAGGTTTGATATATTAGTCCTTTTGGGTGTTAGGGTTTGATATAGTTATGTGGATAAGTATTCGGGGGGTAGAGGTAAGCTCACAAAAAAGATAAAAAGACATAACAGAGTAGAGGTGGAGTAAGTAATGAAATGAATATTTATAGTTACTATAGTAAGGTGCTCCCTTTTAGAAGAACTACCTAGTTATTGAATGGGTTTGTTTTTTCTTCGGGTTGATTATACGTCGCACAATGTATCTTTTGCGACGTTTACCTTGGGGTCAAGGGGAGGGGTCTAGTAATGATATATTTACTTAGGAAGTGGTTAGATTTAAATTTTTTAAAGTAATTAGTGTAATAGAATATGTAAAACTTCCCCATTTCTAGATTTAGACTCTTTTTTTGATTTCCAAAGTAAGCCCGAAAGTATCGAACCAATCCCCACTTATATTTAGTGAATCATTTGCTTACGGTTATTTGTTCCCGACTGTGAGGTGTAGCTAAGTGTTAGCAAGTAGTTGTAAAGTGCTCTTAGAAACGATTTAATTGCTTTTTCTTGAGGTAAATTGTCTATTTTTTGCCGTTGAATTCGTCTAGGTACTGTTGTAGAAAGTCTTTTAGGAACTTAATTCTGGGTTTGGCAATTTGTTTGGCTGAGTTGGTGTATAAACAATTTGGGATGTCTAATAATTTTTCGTATATGTGATTGATGCCAGTGGCGCTGCGGCCAGTGCTGAGATAAATTTGACGGTTAGGTTTAATCTTTGGATCATATATAGGTATTTTGTGGACACCACAATGAGCAAAAATTCTAGGGATGATGATAGCGCCTAGGGCGTCTAGGTTATCTGCGTCGGAGATAATTTTTTCTTCAATAGTGTTCATTTTATATTTCCGGCTGTAGCGATGTTTGAGGACGCAGTTTGAAACTTGACTGGCGGTCTTTAAGTCAACATTGAGTTTGGCAAGAATTTGTTTAGTTATCTTGGCGCCATTATCTTCATGCTTTTCTCTACCCAAGGGTACGGTTATATCATGAAGCCAGGCGGCTAGTTCAAGGATAAAAAGGTCAGCTTTCTCGAGGTGTCCTAGCTTTAGGGCCAGCTTTACTACCCTGTAGCTATGGTAGTAGCCGTGGCCAGTTGAGTCATCTTTCAGTCTATCTTTAACAATTGTTTTAATTTGTTTGATCAATAATTTTGATTTGTTCATAAGTTATCTTAACTTGGCTGATAATGTCGTACAATATTGCAGTGATCCTTCCCTTCTGCTATGATTTAGTTAGATAGTTGTTGGATGACTCCCCGAGTAATTATCCACAGAACTTTCCTATAGTAGTTAAAAAAAAGATATGTAAATAGGTTGATATATCAATCTATGCTAGAGTTATCCACATATTGGCAAAAGAATAATATGAGTGCTAATGAGAAAACACTAACAAAAAGCGAAATGAAACTCCTACAGTACTTGGAGGAGTTCTTGGAGTACTTGGAGATAGAGAGAAACTGCTCTCACCTAACTAGACGAAATTATAGACACTACTTGAGAAGATTTGTAGGTTGGGTTCAGAATAATTACAAGAATTTTTCTATAGAAGACTTGACCTTAGATCATGTGACAAAGTACAGAGTATTTCTGGCAAGATTTTTAACAAAAAGAAATGAACCATTAAGTCGAGCTACTCAAAGCTATCATGTGATCTCTTTTCGATCTTTTTTGAAGTACTTGATAAAAAGAGATGTAAAAACCTTGTCCCCTGAGAAGATTGAGTTGCCAAAAACAGATAGTAAGTCGTTAAAGTTCTTGAATTCTGAGCAAGTGGATCGCTTGTTAAACTCCCCTAATATATCAAGCCTGCCACAGTTAAGAGACAAGGTAATTTTAGAAATATTGTTTTCTACTGGTTTGAGAGTATCTGAGTTAACAAGGTTAAATAAAGATGAGATAGATTTGAAGAGAAGAGAGTTTGGAGTGATTGGAAAAGGAGGCCGGCAGAGGGTGGTGTTTTTGTCTAAAAGATCGGTTAAGTGGATTCAAAAATATTTAGACGCTAGACTTGATGACTGGAAGCCATTGGTGATTCGTTTTGGAGGTAAGATTGATGAATCTAATCGAGGTGAGAAGATGAGGTTGAGTCCCCGATCGGTTCAGAGGATTGTGGAGAAGTATGCTAGAAAAGCAAAGATACCAGTAAAAATTACCCCGCATGGATTAAGGCATAGTTTTGCTACTGATTTATTAATGGGTGGTGCGGATATTAGGGCAGTTCAGGAAATGTTGGGTCATAAGAATATTGCTACTACCCAGATTTATACACACATTACTAACAAACAACTAAGAAACATACACGACAAACATCACTCGGGAAATAAGTAATGACCTGCAGGGTTGGACCCCGTAGGTTATAATGAATTAATGCCTAGAAAGAATGTAGTCAAGGAATATAGAGAGAAAAGTTTTTATCATGTATATAATCGGGGTGTGGCGAAACAGAAGATTTTTGGAGATGTGGATGATTATAAGAAATTTCTTGGTTTATTAAAGTTTTATTTGAGCCTGCAGGGTCCAACCCTGCAGGTGAAAGTAGCCCCCTCAAAAGTATTAAAGAATCATTCTGAAAATGTAAGCTTACATAGTTATTGTTTGATGCCGAATCATTTTCACATACTTTTATATCAGGAGAAAATTGACTCAATGAATTTTTTTATGAGATCACTAGCAACAAAATATGTTATGTATTTTAATCAAAGGTATAAGCGAACTGGCCCTCTATTTGAGAGTAACTATAAGGCTGTAAGAGTAGAAACAGATGATCAATTAATTTACTTGACTAAGTATATTCATAGAAATCCTATTGATATTTTACCTGCAGGGATGGACCCTGTAGGTTATAAATACTCAAGCTATGGGAATTATTTGAGATTATTTAAGCAAGAATGGGTAAAGATAAATGAAGTATTAAAGTTTTTTAAAGATAAGTCATATAAGGAGTTTGTAGAGGAAGAAAATGATGGTAGCTTAAGAATCATTAGGGATTTGGGAATTGATGAGTAACCTGCAGGGTTGGACCCCGTAGGCTTGGTGGAGAATTTAGAGGAGGGCGACGGCAGCGACTGAGTCTCCTGGTTTGGTGAATCTCATTAAAATTACTCCTTGGGTGGTGCGACCAATTCTCTTGATGTTCTTCATGGGTAGTTTGATGACTTGAGCTTTTTTGCTAGTAAGAATTGCTGTTTTGGTGGCTTCGGTTACCATTCTAGCGGCAACTAGGTTTCCAGTTTTTTCGGTTAGTTTGGCAACCTTGACTCCCTTACCTCCTCTTTTTTGAGTGGGGAAGTTTTCGATAGCAGTTCTTTTACCCAAACCTTTTTCCATAACAACAAAGATGTCGTTGACTAGTTTTCTCTTGCCTTCTGTTTTTGACCTTTTAGGATTAAAAACGGCCATACCAACTACATAATCTTTTTCATTTAGACTTATGCCGCGAACACCACTGGCGGTTCGACCCATTGGTCTGGCGTCTATCTCTTTGAACATAATTGATTGACCTAAATGAGAAACCAACATAATGTTGAATTTGCCAGTGGTTCGTTTAACCCAAACCAGTTGGTCGTCGTCCTTAAGATTGATAGCCCTGATTCCGTTGGTGCGAATGTTTGAGTAGAGTTTTAGGGCGGATTTTTTGATGGTTCCTTTTTTAGTGACCATCAAGAGGAAGCCTTTTTCAGCTTTGCTTTTGGCTATGGTAATGACTGATTGAATTTTTTCATCGACACTGATGTTGGCTAAGTTGATAATGGCTTGACCTTTGGCTTGTCTTGAACCTTGAGGAATTTCGTAGACCTTGAATTTAAAGACCCGTCCTCTATCTGTGAAGATAAGCATGGTGTCGTGAGTGTTGGCTTTAAATATGCGAGAGACTTCGTCTTCTTCTTTAGTGGCCATGCCGGTAACACCCTTGCCTCCTCTTCTTTGGGATTTATAGGTATCTACTGGCATTCTTTTGATGTAGCCAGTCTTGGTCATGGTAACTAGACATTCTTCTTCTGGTTCTAGATCTTCATCTGAAAAACTATTTAGAGAGCTTTTGACTACCTTGGTTCTTCTAAGATCGGCGTACTTGTCTTTAAGCTGATCAAGCTCCTTTAAAATAGTGGAGATAACTTTTTTGGGTGTAGATAAAAGTTGAGTCAATTTATCTATGGTTATTTTTAAAGCTTTGTACTCGTCTTCGATCTTTTTTCTCTCAAGAGCAGCCAATCTTCTTAGCTGCATGTCTAGAATAGCTTGAGCTTGAATATCACTAAGTTTGAATTTTTTCATCAAGTTAATTTTAGCGGTGTCAGCGGTAGATGATTTTTTTATGGTCTCGATAACTTCGTCAAGATTGTCTAGGGCAATAATTAAACCTTCAAGAATATGGGCTCTTAATTTGGCGGCTTTTAGTTCGAATTGAGTTCTTCGGATAATTACTAGCTGTCTGTGTTTGACGTACTCAGCAAGAATTTGTTTTAGGTTTAAAAGCTGAGGGGTGCCGTCGATTAAGGCAACCATGTTAGCAGGGAAGTTGGTCTGGAGCTCAGTGTGTTTAAATAAGTTATTTAAGATTGATTTTGGTCGAGCATCTTTTTTGAGTTCAATTACGATCTGCATGCCTTTCCTATCTGATTCGTCTCTTAGGTCCCTAATGCCGGTTAATTTTTTGTTTCTGACTAGATCGGCAATTTTACCAATTAGTCGAGCTTTGTTGACTTGGTATGGAAGTTCGTGAACAAGAATTCTAGAACGACCTTTTTTGTCTTCTTCCATGACGGTTTTTGCCCTCATGGTGACACTACCCTTACCAGTAAGGTATATTTGTTTGATTATTTTATGGTCGTAGATTGTTCCGCCGGTGGGAAAGTCTGGTCCAGGAAGAGTGCTAGCAAGTTCTTCTAGTTCTACTTGGCTCTGGAACTGGCCGGCCAAAACCTCAGGTTTTTCTAGTTCAATATCATTAACTTCCTTTTTTAAGTCTTTATGGGGAGTGACTGTTGAACGACCCATTAAAATCTTGATGGTGTCGACTATTTCGCCTAAGTTGTGAGGAGGAATTTTGGTGGCCATGCCAACTGCAATACCTTCGGCACCCATTAAGAGTAAGTTTGGTAGTTTGGCTGGTAAGACGACTGGTTCGTTTAAAGAACCGTCAAAGTTTTCGGTAACGGGAACAGTGTCTTGATTGAGTTCGTTTAGGAGTTCGGCTGAGATTTTAGACATCCTGGCTTCGGTGTAACGCATAGCAGCTGGGCTATCTCCATCAACAGAACCAAAGTTACCGTGACCGTCTACTAGTGGATATCTTAAGGAAAAATCTTGAGCCATCCTGACCATGGAGTCATAGACTGCTGTATCTCCGTGAGGATGATATTTACCTAAAACTTCTCCAACAACACGAGCAGACTTTTTATATGGACTGGCGTGAGTGATGCCCATTTCTTTCATGGCAAACAGGATTCTTCGGTGGACTGGTTTCAAACCATCTCTAACATCTGGTAATGCCCTTGAAACAATGACTGACATAGCATAGTCCAAGTAAGACTTTTGCATTTCATTGACTATTTGAACTGATTTAATTTGACCAATGTTAGGCATAGGTTATGAAAGACTCCTTTCTATAGCTGGAGCAATATCTTTTTTTCTTGATAACTTTGGACCGATATCCAGAAGACTGTTTTCTACTTTACCATTAAAAGCAGTTTCTAGAACTTGAGACTCATCCTGAGAAATAGCAATGGCTTTTGAGTTGGATTTTAAAATATCTGTGATAATTAAAAAGGCAAGATCAAGATTCTGGTCTTGTTTATAGTTTTTTAGAGCTTTAATCAGATCCTGTTTTTTGGTAGAAATTATCTCTCGTTGCTCTACGGTTTCTAGTTGGTTAATAAAGACTTTTTTGCCAGAAAAATCGTAAATTTTGTAGTCGTTGGTGACAATTTGTTGATCAGACAAAGATGAAGTGTTTGATTTGGCTTTAAAGATTTCTAGGGTGAGGGCATCGATATCTTTGATATTGGCAATCTTTGTTAGTTTTTTAGCGGCGTCTTTATCGACATTTGTGGTGGTGGATGACTTGAAGCCAACTGTGTCTGACAAGATGGCGCAGAGCATGAGTGAAGCTAGTTTGGCTGGGATATCTACTTTGTAGGTTTCCATTAAGTTAAAGGCAATAGTGCAAGTAGAACCCCAAGACTTTGTAGTTATGAATATTGGGTGATCTAGCTTGAGGTTGAGTTTGTGATGGTCGAATATATCTGTTACTTGGTTGAAGTTTAAACCCTCTAAGGCTTGAGTAGTCTCGTTGTGATCAACTAGGACGACTTTATCTTCCGGCTGAATATCTGAGGCTTTAATTAATTGCAGTGAGTCTTGGTTGAATTTTTTAAAGACGAAAGTGGTTTCGGGATTGAGCTGGTGAGTGATAGTGGCGATAGAGTCTTGATAACCCCAACAATCCATTGAGTCAAACAAGTGCTTGAAAGCTAGAGTAGCCACCACGGCATCGGTGTCTGGTTTTTGGTGGCCGATGATGTAAGTTTTCATATCAAATTTAATTAATTAAAGTTATCTAATTTATATATCTAAAGTGGCCATTTTTGCATGAGTTTGGATAAACTTTCTTCTTGGGGGAACTTCTTCACCCATTAAAGTTCTAAAGACGGTATCAGCGTTTTCGGCATCTTCGATGACTATTTTCTTTAGGATTCTTTTAGTGGGGTCCATGGTTGTTTCCCAGAGTTGTTCTGGATTCATCTCTCCCAAACCTTTATATCTTTGAATGCCTATTTTTTTGTCTCCTAGAGTTTTTATGTACTCGTCTTTTTCCTCTTCTGAGTAGACGTATTTTTCAACTTTATCGTGTTTTACTTTAAATAAAGGAGGTAGGGCTACGTAGAGGTAGCCTCCATCGATGATGGCTTTTAAGTGCCTAAAGAAGAAAGTGAGAGTTAAAGTGGTGATGTGTTCGCCGTCAACATCTGCGTCGTTCATGATGATAATGCGGTGATATCTTAGCTTTTCTTTATTAAAGGTCTCCCCTATTCCGGCTCCGAGAGCTACGATAAGGTTCTTGATTTCGTCAGAGGAGATGATTTTGTCTAGTCTAGCCTTTTCGGTGTTTAGAATTTTACCCCTTAAAGGCAAGATAGCTTGGAATTTTCGGTCTCTGCCCTGTTTGGCACTGCCTCCGGCTGAGTCTCCCTCAACAATAAATAGTTCGGATTGATCTGGATCTTTTGATTGACAGTCAGATAGTTTACCGGGAAGAGAAGATCCCTCCAGGGCACCTTTTCTAACAACGGCATCTTTGGCAGCCCGGGCGGCCATTCTGGCTTTGGCGGCAAGCAAGACTTTGCCCAAAACTCTTCTGGCTTCTCCTGGATTTTCTTCAAAGTGAGTAGTTAAGAATTGTTTGGTAACTGCAAAGACTGCAGATTGAGCTTCTGGATTATTAAGTTTGGTCTTGGTCTGTGATTCAAACTGGATCTCGTTACTGTGCATCTTGATGTAGACGACGGCAGTTAAACCTTCTTTTAGGTCATCTGAGGTTAAACCGTTTGTTTTACCTTTACCTGACTTTAGATCTTTAAATAAATTATTTTTAAGGCCATAATCTTTAACCACTCTATTTAGAGCCATTCTGAAACCAGTTAAGTGAGTACCGCCGTCATGAGTGTTGATCACATTAGCAAAAGTCTGGATGTTTTCGTTGTAGGAGTCGGTGTACTGCATGGCCACCTCAACACCAATAGTGCCGATGGGGTTGTCTTCGAGGGTTATTTCTTTGGAGAAGTGAATAATTTCGTGGAGAGTTTTTTTGGTTTTGTTTAGGTGTTTAATCAGAGAACTAATACCGCCGTCAAAGTAGAAGTGACACTCTTCGTCGGTTCTTTCGTCATAAAGGTGAAAAGTGAGACCACCGATAAGAAAAGCTCTCTCTCGGCATAGGTTTTTGATCTTGGTAAAGTTCCAGTCGGTGGTTTTTTTAAATATTTGGGTATCTGGGAGGAAAGAGCTGATGGTAAATGAGTCTGAGTCTGGGGTTTTGTAGTGATTTGAGGGAGTGAGTTTTTTAACTTCTGACTCTTTTTTAATAGGGGTTAATTTTGAAGTAGCTTTGCCCCTTTTGTAGTCTTGGTAAACTATTTTTTTATCTCTTTTGACGATGACTCTCATCCAAGAGGAAAGAGCGTTGACTGCTGATGAGCCAACACCGTGAAGACCGGATGAGGCTTGGTAGGCTTCGGAACCAAACTTGCCACCGGCGTGAAGTTTGGTCATGGTGACTTCTAGAGCAGATAAACCAGATTTGTGTTTGTCGATTGGGATGCCTCGGCCGTCGTCCATGACAGTGGCTTCACCACTTTTACTAATAGCGACCCAAATGTTTTTGGCAAAACCGGGGACGGCCTCATCGACTGAGTTGTCTATGATTTCGGTGAGGATGTGGTGAAGACCTTTTTCATCGGTTGAACCGATGTACATGCCGGGACGTTTCCTAACGGGTTCTAGACCTTCTAGGACTGTAATATCTGAAGCGGTATAAGTATTTTTTGAATTTGTCATAAATATTTTAGACTAGTTACCTTAGCAGGAGAGACAATTGGCTGTCAACATTTTATCAAGATTAGTAGGAAAAGAAAAGCGACTCCAGAACTAGTTTGGGATTAAGATTGGCATTAAGATGCATAATTGATAAAGTTAATTTTTTAATTATTTGGTGATGGGTGGAGATGCTTGGTTTTAGGAATAAAAGTTGACTGGTGCAAAAATCTATAGCGTCTTTTTTGTTGGTAGCATGGGTAGAGACAAGATTAATTCTTTCAGGGATTGAGAGTTTGGTGATGGATTCAAAAATATCTTTTTGAATTTGGTGATCTGCTTTGCTTAACTTGGTTTGGTTTAATAGACGAATTATTTGACAGCGAGAAGTGATAGTTTCTAGAAGTTGGTGTTGGTTTTTGGTCAGTAGGATAACTAGGGAGTTTTTTGGTGGTTCTTCTAAGATTTTTAGAATTGCGTTTTGAGCGGGAATGGTAAGTTTATCCGCGTGGGTTATAAGGCAGATATTTTTGTCGTTTTGGTAGGGTTTTTTGCTTAAAAAAACTTCAATTTCTCTAACTTGTTTGATAGTAATTGAGGGGTCTGGTTTAAGGACTTTGATATCCAAGCCTTGATCAAGGGTGGTCTTGGCATGTTGGCTGGCAGTTTCTAGCCTTTTATTTAGGCTTGAACCGGTAATTAAGATTGAGTGCATGTTGACATTATAACTAAATAAACGAGATAATGTTATTTACTATGCCTGCCCTAGACACAACTTTACTGGATTTACTTAAAACGAAGAACAAGCTAAACGATGCTGATTATCAGCGGGTTAAAGATGAAGCGATTAATTCCCCTCTTTCACCTGAAGATATTTTGCTGTCACATAATTTATTGAGTGAAGAGATAATTTCGGAGGCAAAAGCGGAGATACTAAAGATTCCTTACTTGGATGTTTCTAGTACTAGTGTGTCCCCGGAGGCATTAAACGTGTTGCCGGAAGCGGTGGCAACTAAGTACATTGCTTTGCCGATTTCTATAGATAAAGCAAACAACTTGCTGGTCATTGTTATGGCCAATCCAGTTGATCTTCAAGCCCTTGATTTTATTGAGAGGAAAACCGGGATGAAGATTCAACCTCACCTTGGGGGCAAGAATAAGTTAATTAAAGAGATTAAGTTAAGATATGCTCAAAGCTTGTCCAGCGAAGTGACAGAGGCTTTAAAAGACACTGCCATGTCTAGACCGGATGTGAAGTTAAGATCGGCGGAGATTAGTGGCGGAGTGATTAGGGAAGCGCCGATTTCTAAAATTGTGTCGACAATTTTAGACTTTGCGATTAAAGCCAGAGCCTCTGATGTTCATATCGAACCGATGGAAGAGAAAACAAGAGTTAGGTATAGGATTGATGGAATTTTGTACGAAAAGTTGGTTTTGCCGCGCAATGTCCATGACTCGGTAATTTCTAGAATCAAGATTCTATCTCACATGAAGATAGATGAAAAAAGGATTCCCCAGGATGGGAGATTTAACTTTCGATCATCTGAAGAAGAAGTGGACTTGAGAGTTTCAAGCTTGCCAACGTCACATGGAGAAAAAATTGTGATGAGGTTATTAAAAAAAGCCTTGAAAGTGCCTGATCTACCTGAGTTGGGATTAAGAGGGAAAGCATTACTGAATTTACAAAACTCGATTCGAGTGCCTCATGGAATTATCTTGGTAACTGGTCCGACGGGCTCTGGTAAAACAACTACTCTTTACTCGATACTAGATAAGATTAATACGCCAAAGGTAAATATTATGACCTTGGAAGATCCGGTTGAGTACCAGATTGGTGGGATTACTCAAACTCAGGTAAATGTTCAAGCTGGTTTGAGTTTTGCTTCTGGATTAAGATCATTTTTGAGGCAAGATCCAGATGTAATCATGGTGGGAGAAATTCGAGATACTGAGACGGCGGAGCTGGCTATCCAAGCGTCTTTAACGGGTCACTTGGTGTTCTCTACTCTGCACACGAATAGTGCAGCCGGAGCTTTACCAAGACTTCAAGACATGGAGATGGAGCCATTTTTGATGGCTTCTTCCATGACTTGCATTGTTGGCCAAAGAGTGACCAGGAAAATTTGTGAACACTGCAAAGAGAGCTATACCCCTCTCCAAGAAGTGGTTGAAGATATAAGACAAGTATTGGGTCCGTTGTTGACAAAGACAAGTTTTGAGCTGTATCGAGGCAAGAAGTGTCAGGAGTGTAATGGGACTGGTTATTCTGGCCGGGTAGGTATTTTTGAGGTGCTACCGATTACCGAAAAGATTGGCAAGTTGATCTTGGAACAAGCACCATCTTCGCAAATTAATGAACAAGCAATAGCTAATGGGATGATAGAGATGAAGCAAGATGGTTACATGAAAGTGGTTGAAGGCATTACTACCCTTGAAGAAGTCTTGAGGGTGGCAGAAACTTAAATATATAGGAGAATGTTATGGATATAAAAAAGTTACTTCAATTAGTGGTTCAAAGACAAGCTTCGGATTTGCATATTGTGGTGGGAGTGCCGCCACACATTCGGTTGGATGGTAAGTTGGTGCCAGTTGAAGGTGAAGCAGTAGTGACTGAAGAGTTGGCCAAAGATTTAATCTTTCCTCTACTTAATCCTCAACAAAAAGACTTGTTTCTAGTGAACAAAGAAGTGGATTTTTCACTTCAATTTGGTAAGCTGGCTCGTTTTAGGATAAATGCTTATTTTGAAAAAGGAAATATGGCAGCAGCCTTGAGGTTGATTGGTGAGAAAATTAAATCAATAGCAGAACTAAATTTGCCTAGTATTTGTAATGAGTTGTCTGAGTTGAAGCAAGGCTTGGTACTAGTGACTGGTCCAACTGGTCATGGTAAGAGCACTACCCTGGCAGCTATTGTTAATGAGATAAATATGAAAAGATCGGACCATATTGTGACGATTGAAGATCCGATTGAGTATATTTATAAATCGAGTAAAAGCATAATTTCTCAAAGAGAGATGCATGGAGATACTCATTCTTGGGCAGTGGCCTTAAAGTCTGTTTTGAGAGAAGATCCAGATGTGGTTTTGGTTGGGGAGATGAGAGACTATGAGACAATTGCAGCAGCTTTGACTGTGGCTGAGACTGGTCACTTGGTGCTGGCAACTTTGCACACAAATAGTGCGGCTCAAACTATTGACAGAGTGGTTGACGTTTTTCCGGAACATCAACAAGCTCAAATAAGAGTTCAGCTAAGTAATGTTTTATCTGCTGTTTTAGCTCAACGATTAGTGCCAACTATTGGTGGCGGTCGAGCTGCGGTGATGGAAATTTTGCTGGGAACCACGGCGGTAAAGACAAGCATTCGTGAAGGAAAATCTCACATGATTAATAATGTGATTCAAACTTCCGGAGATCTAGGCATGCAGTCTTTGGAGAAAGACTTGGCCAGACTAATTAATGCTGGGAAAATTGATGTGAATGTAGCTAAAGACTACTCTTTATCTCCACAAGAGCTAACTAGATTGGTAAAGAAATAAGGTATGGAAAAGTTTGAGTATTTAGCCACGGATAAAGAAAATAATAAAGTTAAAGGTCAAGTGGAGGCTTTGAGTCAGGTCCAGGCTTTAAGCATCTTGAAAGAAAAGGGCTTGTTTATTATTAGCATGGAAAAGATTGATGTAATTCCTGCTTGGATGAAGGTGTTTAAGGGTTTTAATAAGATTAGGAAAGATGATGTGGTTCACTTTACTAGACAGTTAGCGACCATGATTAAGGCAGGTCTGCCCCTAACAACAGCCTTGTCTATATTGAAGTATCAGTCGAATTTATCGATGGCAAAAGTAGTGGATGATATTTTGCGGGATGTTGAAGGCGGGGGTTCTTTTTATAAAGCTTTGAGTAAACACGAGACAGTTTTTAGCCCAGTTTACTTATCATTGATTCGTTCCGGAGAAGCGGCCGGGGTGATGGAGAAAGTGTTGTTAAGATTAGCTGATAACTTGGAAAAAGAGGCAGAGTTTAGATCAAAGACCAAGAATGCCTTGATTTATCCAATTATTGTGACGACGGCTATGATTGCTGTGGCAGCAGTGATGATGATTTTTGTGGTCCCTAAACTAACTTCTCTTTATGATGAGTTTGGGGCTGAGTTACCGGCAATGACAAAGGCTTTGATTTCTATGTCTAACTTTATGGTGAAGACTTGGTATGCCCAGCTGTTAATGATAATAGTTGGAGGTTATTCTTTTTTACAATGGAAGAAAACAGCTTCGGGTCGAGAATTTGTAGATGCGAAGATTTTAAAGATTCCAATAGTTGGAAAGTTAAAAACAAAAGTAATTTTAACGGAAATTACTAGAACCTTAGCTTTGTTGGTTGAAGCTGGAATTTCAATAGTAGAGGCTTTGGAGATTGTTTCGGGAGCGGCGGATAACGTGATATTTTCTCAGTCACTAAAGAAAGCGGCAAAAGATGTTGAGAAAGGAATTCCTTTGGCGGCGGCTATTGGGCAGTTTGAGCAGTATCCCCCGCTAGTTCCTCAGATGATTGCGGTTGGAGAAGAGACTGGCAAGATTGACGAAGTTTTGCTTAATGTTTCTACTTACTTTGAGAGCGAGTCGGAACAGGCAGTTAAAGGCTTGACAACTGCAATTGAGCCACTTATGATGATTCTATTAGGTATAGGTGTGGCATTTCTGGTAATTGCCATTATCCTGCCCATTTACAACCTTACCAGTCAATTTTAGGGAGGAAATTATGAAAGGAAGAAATAAAGGTTTTACCTTGATCGAACTACTTGTTGTTATTACTTTAATTGGAATTTTAGCGGTGGCTGTCTTGTCTGCTATTAATCCAATCGAGCAAATTAATAAGGCTCGGGATGCTGGACGAAGAGCGGATGCAGCTCAAATCTTGAAAGCTTTGGATAGGTACTTTGCTTCAACTGAAGAGTTTCCTTGGAACAATACTGGTTGGGATGATACGATTACTCCTATTTCTTCTGCTTTTCTTGGTCGAGCCTCTATGAATGGGGTTGGGATTTGTGGGGATTCAGAGACAGTTCCGGCAGCTGGATCATATGAAGATGAAACTGTGTCTTCTAACGGCTGTTCTTATGAAGGATTGCTAATATCCACCGATGAGCTGAAGTTTCAATTCACTAAGAGAAAGGCATTTAGAACAACTCCAAATGCTGAAGATAAGTTTTACTTGGTGAAAGCAGCCAATGACCCTTCTGTTAGTGTTTGCTTTGTGCCTTCGAGTAAAGCGACTAGGACCAAGTGGAACGCGACTGTTGGTCAGTTAAAGAGTTTGGCTATTGATGGTAGTGACCTGCCAACTGTAGTTCAAGATTGTACGGATGAGTTTGGGGCAGTTGAGCCTACATGGGCTGATAATACTCTTTCTTGTTACGTTTGTATTCCAGAAGAGTAAAAAGAATTTAAAATAAAATTAAAGCTCTTTGAGGAAATACTTGGAGTACTTTTGGTTTGGGTTAATATTACCACTCCGGAGTGGTAATTGATTTGATAAGGTGGAGTTTTTTTTGGTAGTCGGCTTGATCAAGGGTAAAGCTTAAGTAATCTTGACTGGATTTAAATTGACCAAGTATTTCATCTGTTTGAGTGAGAGTGAAACTTTGCGGATGCATATATTCTTTTAGGGACGAGTAAGGATAGTTTTGAATTTGGTTAAGATTTTTTTCAATAGAAGCTGTGTAGGGGTTTAAATGAATGTAGCGACTAAGATGGAGCATTTGTTCATTGGAAGTAACTCGAACTGCCTTGAATCGACTATCAAAAACTGGTCCATTTTTTTCATGAAGAGTATTAAAGTATTTAGAGTAACTGTTTGAGAATTTACTAATAGATTTTAAGATACCGTCATCACTAATTTGCTTTATCAAAAAATGAAAGTGATTGGGCATAAAACAAAAAGCAAGAATGTCGATTTGAGTGCTGACTAACTGCTGGAGTAATTTATTTTTTTGTTGAATTGTTAGTCGGTTTAGGTAAGAATACTTAAATGATGGGGTGGAAAATTGGTAATACCTGATAGTTTCAAGTGCCCTTTGGTAGTCGTTGTTAGAGATGAAGATTGGTTTTTTATTGAATCCTCTATTATAAATGTGATAGTACTCGTCATTAATTATGGGGAGTTTTCGACTCGGCATATAGTTAAATAATATTATCATATATTACCACTCCGGAGTGGTAATATGAGTGTGGTATATTTTTATATATGGATTATTTGACTCTATTTTTATTTGGGACGGCGATTGGAAGTTTTTTGAGTGTGGTTATTTATCGATTGAGGATTGGTGAGTCTGCCTTAAAAGGACGGTCCCGATGTGATTTTTGCAAGAAACAGATAGCTTGGTTTGACAATATTCCCCTACTCTCTTATGTATTGTTACTTGGAAAGTGTAGGTGGTGCAAAAAAAAGATAGGTCTTGATCACTTATTTTTGGAGCTATTGTTTGGTTTTCAATTTGTTTGGATCTATTGGTTGCTTAAAGTTAATTTTTCATTTTTTGGTCATTTGGAAGGGTTTTATAGCTTGAGTTTGCTGGCTTATTGGTTGATTTTATTTTCAGGATCTATAGCCATTGCTATTTATGATGTTAAACACATGTTGATACCTGATGAAGTGTTGTTTCCACTAATTGGAGTTTCTTTTTTACGATTATTTTTCTCTCATCAGTGGCAAGTGTTGGTTCCAGCTTTGTTGGCCATGGGGTTTTTGTATAGCATTTATGTAATAACCAAAGGAAAAGGAATGGGTTTTGGAGATGTTAAGCTGGCATTTTTGATGGGTTTAGTTTTGGGCTGGCCTTTGATTGTGGTAGCTTTTTTTGTGGCTTTCTTGACAGGAGCGGGAGTGGGAGTCATACTTTTAGTGTTAAAGAAAAAGAAGTACAAAAGTAGAATTGCTTTTGGTCCCTTCTTGATTTTTGGCATGCTGTTAGCCAAGTTGTGGGGAAATCAAATTTGGCAGTGGTATTTTAGTTTTTTATAAAAATATGAAAAAAGGTTTTACTCTACTAGAGTTGTTGGTATCAATATCTATCATTGGAATAATATTAGGAATTGTGTCAGTGAGCTTTAGTACGGCTCAAAAAAACACCAGAGATTCTAGACGAAAAGCAGACATAATAGCTATTCAAAAATCTGTGGAGCAGTGTTATGTTTTGGAAAATGAGTATCCAGAGACTGTAGTATCTGGATCTAGCATTACTTGTGCGACAAAAACAACTATGACTAATGTTCCCGAAGATCCCAAGAATTCTGGTAGTTATGTTTATGCCTACACGGTGTCTGCTGATGGACTTGAGTACTGCATGTGTGGATTGCTTGAAAAAGTGGGAAGTGGTAATGCTGATAGTTTTGGAGCATCCGGACTTTGTAGCTATCTGGCTGGCAGTGATAATTTTTGTGTATCAAATCAACAGTAGGAGGTTTATGAAGAAAGGTTTTACTTTAATTGAGCTTTTAGTAGCGGTGTCTATTATTGGGATTTTATTGGCTATAGGAATAACAAATTTTCGAGTGGCAAACCAAAAAGCTAGAGATGGTAGAAGGCAAGGAGATTTGGAGCAAATTAGAGCGGCTTTGGAGCTGTATCGAACTGATGAGGGTGAGTATCCTGATTCAGATATTATCTCTGATGGCACGATTGAGTCAGGTGGGGGAACGGTGTATATGGGAGAGGTTCCCGAGGATCCCCTATCAAGCTATACATACTATTATAGTAGTGACGGGGTTACTTATGATTTGTGTGCTTCTTTGGAACTGGATACAACTGGAGTTTGTGGTGGGGCGGATTGCGGAGAAACATGCAACTACTTAGTTGAGAATCCCCTATGAGAATTAAGCCTGCCCAAGGTTTTACTTTAATTGAGCTGATGATTACGGTGGCTATTGGAATAGTAATGGTTGGAGGAGGTTTGGCGGCATACAGAGGGGCTGGAGAGAGAGAGGAAGTGAAGCTGGCCGGTTTGGGTTTTCAGACAAACTTGAAGTCATTTCAACAAAAAGCATTTGCAGGAGAAAAACCGGTAGGTTGTCTGGGAACCTTGGAAGATTTTAGAATAGAGGTAGGGGCTGGTCTTGGTAGCTATATAGTTAAAGCAGAGTGTAGCTTGGTTGATGGTCCTGAAACAGAGTTTGAGTTGATTCAAGGAGTTGAGTTTGATGCTATTTTTAGTGATTTAATTTTTTACACTCTTAAGTCTGAGATTGGTGGAGCTCAAACTATTGTGATTAACTCAGCTGAGGGTAACTATACTTATGAGATTACTGTAGAGGCAAGCGGAGTAATCCAAGGGGAGTTATTATGAAGAAATGGTCTTCTGGTCAGTCTTTTATTGAAGTAGTGGTAGCTATTGGAGCTATGAGCTTGCTGTTGGTAGCTTTGCTAGCTACTATTAGTTTGTCGATCAAGAATAGTCGGTTAGCTAAAGATAGAACTCAAGCAGTTTCTATGGCGAATGAAGGAGTGGAGTTGATGAGGGCCTACAGAGATTATAGTTTTAATGACTTTTTTTCAGAAGCCCGAGTAAGTAGTTACAACTTACCGTATAACTGGAGGGTCGAGGATGGTTTGTTTGAAGATTGTTCAAGTACTTTGTTTGAGATCAGAGATATCTATAGGAGATGTGTTAAGTTAACTTCGGTTGATTTTAATAGTGTAGATGTAGAGGTTTTAGTTGAGTGGCAAGAAGGAAGTTTAGTTAAAGAAACTATGCAGAATACGAGGTTATCAAAATGGGAGAGATAAAAAAGAGACAACTAGCTGCCGGTAATCAAGGTTATACTCTAATAGAGTTAGTGACAGTCACTGGGATTATGGCTTTGTTTACTTTAACTTTGATAGGAATTTTTCTGGCAACAATTAGGGGTGGAACTAAGTCACAGGTGGTTCAACAAGTTCATCAAAATGGCGACTTTGCTTTAAGAAGTATGTCTAGATTAATTAGAGCTTCTGATCGAGTGAGCGGTTGTGGTTCGAGTGTTTCAGTAGATCAAGTAGATGGATCTAACACTGTGTTTAGTATTGTGGAGGTTGGAGATGCTAATCGAATTGCCTCAAACTCTAGTCAGTTCTTGACGAGTACGACCCATCAAGTGTCTAATTTGCTTTTTACTTGTTACGATGGTGATTTGGGTAATCAGGTAGTGACGATTGAGTTTACGATTACTGCCGGAGGTGAGACGGGAGCTCAAACCCAAGAGAAATTCACTCAAGACTTTGCCACTTCGGTGTCTACCAGAGTCTATTAGTCCCCTATTTGTATAATTTGGTTGAATGAAGCTGACCCTATTTTTGCAATGGAGGTGGTTAAAGATGGTAAAACTCATAAAATGATTGAGAGAGTAGTGGAAGTGGTGATTATTGTAAAGAGTCAGTATAAAAAATTACCGTATTCTAAGTATTGCGTATATGTGTTGGATTTTATAAAATGAGTTTATGACGAAGAAGCAAGATTCTCCAGCCACAAAAAAAGACCTGAACCAATTAGATAAAAAACTTAGTAAACGCATGGATAAACTTGATGCACGCATGGATGGTTTTGATAATAAGCTTTCAAGATTTAAGATAGAGATTGACATGAAGCTTGATGATCAATTGGTTGAGATTAAAAATATGATTTCTGGATTTAAGAGTGATATTTACAATCTGGTAGATGGAGTTTTGGGAGAAATACAGACTAATCGAGAAGAAAGAACGATTATTGGGCACCAACTAACTCAACAAGATAAGACGATTTCTGATCATGAGATGAGGCTTGGGGTTTTGGAGAAAACAAAGAATGATTAGATTTGAGCTTGCAAGTTGACTAGAATATAGGGTTGTGGATAAAATATAGTATATGTATCAATTACTCATAGATATTTAGTGTGGGTTTTGATACTATAGGGCGTTATGACAAAGTTAATAGTTAAGTTAAAATCACAGCCTTTGGTCAAGCTATATAAAACCCACGGGATTAAGTATTCGGGTTTGTTTGGTTCGCGTGCCCGGGGAGAGAGCCAAAAAGACAGTGATGTGGATTTAGTGACCAAAAAGGGTTTAAATAAGTATGTGGCGCCATATTATGAAACAACCTAATCCATACCTTAACCATATTATTGAGTCGGCCGGTAAGATTGTGCCTTTACTGCAAAAATTACTAAAAAGTGATATTATAGGGTAATATGAAAGAAGTACTGGAATATACTAAGCATGAACCTTTATCTCCTTTGGAACTTGCAGCTAGAGATAAAGCGTTGGTTCCTTCTATTGTTGGTTTTCCGGCTGTAGTAAAACCTTGGAGAAAAGGTGGAGTAAAAAATTGGCAGAAGAGGGGTTTGCAAATTGGCCTAGGAATTGTATTTGGTTTAACTGCTTGGCATGCATTTGGAAAAGAACCAGTCTATGCTGCGCCAATTACTGACGATCAGAGAGTTAGAGAAGTATACTCTGATCCCCATAGAATAACTGGCGATGGTGATGGTGACGAACCACCCTTAAACCCACTGGCAAGTTTGGGAATGGTTACCTCCTCTAATTTCGAAGACGGAGAATCTTCGTTAACTATGGCACAAAATATGTTTGCGGGATTAATGGAAAAGACGACTAATGCATCACCAAAAATAGGTGATGTACCTAATCCGAAAGATTTAGTAATGAATTCAGGTGGGGTTGATACAAGTCTTCCGTTGGTATTAACGCCAGAAGTATCAAACCCAGAGAGAATAAATTTTTTAGAGGCTATGACAAATGGTCCTGATTACTCTTCTGATGTTGAATACTATGTAGCTCAAAACGAGATTGTTGGATTAAAACAAGTTGCACTTCATACCGGCAAGTATGCGGAATGGTTTGAAGAAGAGACAGCTAACGGAGGGGTGTTTACGGTTGAGGAAGAAGCTGCCTATTTGGATCAATTAAAGAATGATCTTAATGTTTCTATGGTTAATTCACAGACGCCAGACGGGTTACTTTCTAGCTTTCCAACCTTTGATGATCCCAAAAATGGTGATAGGGTTGCACTTTGGGCGATAGACAATGTGAGTGGTTTAATGAGTCAAAGGCCAGACGTTCCGGGTTCAGCCGATTCTCATTTTGCCGAGCTTAGATTTCCTAAAGGGTTTGGAGTTTCGGCTGTAGATCATGTTGTATTTGCATTTGATAGTAGTAGTGAAAACCCGGTGGTTTGGGTTGATCCAACTTTGGGTCAAGATGATGGCGCTGGTCAAGTAATCTCTTCACTAAAATTAATTAATCCGGATGGAACTGCAAGCAATTTGAAGGTTGAAAGGCAAGGGGCTGATTTAGTAGTTCTTGATGGTGATGGTGAGGTTGTGACTAGATCAAATGCTTCAAGTAATGGTTGGTTGGGTTTAGATATATCTGTGAGTGCTGGGAATGAAACAGGGATTTCGGCGGAGATGGGGGCGATGGGAATTAGTTTTGATGGAGAGTTTTATCATGGAGCTATGCCGGATGGGGGTGAGTTTAGCGCAGTGATGGTGGAGAATGAGTCTGGGGTGGGTCTGGTGGATAAAGGCAATCATTTTTTGGTGGCGGCTCAAGATGAAAATGGACAGTGGGAGTGGGTGGGTTTAAATATAGGTAGGATGGTAACAACTGCGGAGGCAGAAAGTGCTCAAACCATTTCTTTGGAACAAGTTTGGGACGGCAGTTATGCCAGATGGTGTGATTTGATGTTTGGGGTGGAAAATAGAAAGACGAGTACTGATTTGAGTCCAAAGTATGAAAGCTATGATACAATAGATCTATTAAGATTAGTTAAGTATGCTAGGGATGGTGATGTGTTTCAGGTTAAAGACGTTAAAAGAGTGATGATTGAAGGCAGTGAGTTATTTATGTTTCATGTACGGGCCGGTTTAGGAAATGGCTGGGTAGAATCTATTAACTTGATCGGGCCAATGGATGATAGAGATTCCCTTAAAAAAGTAATGGGGATACGAGATGCTGATTTTTCTTTAGATATTGCAAGTGATTTAAAACCTTATACTGATGGCAATTTATTATTCTCAACTATTGGTCCAATATTAATGGATAAACAGATTGGGGAAACAGCAGTTGATTTATCAAGTTTGTTTAGAAATCTTCAAACAATGCCACATGGGTCTTTAAGAAATGTAGTGGTGCCGATTACTGAAGTATGGTCTGGTAACTAGAATTTAGAGACTATGCATAAGTCACGATACATATTGGACTCTGTAAAGGAGTCCAGTGAGCCACGAAACAGATAGATCAAGATTCATCTTTAGAGATATTCCAGGGTACAATTCCTGGATGAAAAAAGTAATCTCTATCACTGCCCATGCTGATTCAACTACAGCTTCGTATCGGCTCAAGGTGATCAAGTATTACCAAGAGTTTGGTTTACAAGCTACTTTGTCAGCCTTTCCGGTGAAGCGGAGCACCTTGTTTTTATGGCAGAAGACTTTAAAAGAAAGTGATGGCCGATTAAGTAGTTTAATCCCTCAAAGCACCAGGCCTCAATGTGTCAGAAGAATGCAGACCCACCCCCTAGTTTTAGCCGAGATCTGCCGGTTGAGAAAACTCTACTACCGGTTAGGCAAGCACAAACTTTATCCGTTAGTAAAAAGATACTGCCAGTCAACCGGTATTCTTTTTCCTCAGGAGTCTACCATTGGTAAGATTATTAAACGAAACAATTTGTTTTACCAAAGAGTTACTTATGGCTACCATAATCCTAATAGGAAAAGACCAGAGAGAAAGAAGAAATTAAGGGTAACTAGAGCTCCTAAACCTAATCAGGGTGGTTATGTAGAGCTAGATACCATTGAAACCATCATTAGCGGTACTAGAAGATATACCATTACCGCTATAGATGTGAAGTTAAAAGTGGTTTATGCCCAAACCTTTACTCGAAAACTGTCCAAGAACTCCTTAATAGTTCTAAAAACCTTAGAGTCTGTCTTACCAGTACCCATTCACACTATTCAGACAGATAATGGGACTGAGTTTGAGGGAGAGTTTAATCGCTACTGTAAGCTAACAAACATCAAGCGAGTTTACACTTACCCTAATTGTCCCAAGATTAATGGTGTCATAGAGAGGTTTAACCGGACTATTCAGGATGATTGCCTTTACCAATACCAAGACGAAATGTTAGATTTATCTTTAATCAATCAAAGAATTAAAACTTATCTTATGTTTTACCACCATGATCGCATTCATGAGTCTTTAGCTGACCGTACTCCAGCTGATGTTATTGGGTACAATATTAATTACAACAAAAGTCCAATATGTGTATGACCTGTACA
>CAXBYZ010000008.1:0-25887 GCA_963980215.1 uncultured bacterium
GATTCGAACCTATGAAGTCTTGCGACGCGCGATTTACAGTCGCGACCATTTGACCGCTTTGGTACCCCAGCATGTCTAGCTATTATAACTGAATTGTTTGATTTCTTTAAGGATTAATTGCAATAAGCGTTTATCTGAGTAGGCAACGTGAAGCAAGCCGTGTTTCATTTTGTCTCTTATGTTTCCACCGTCTTGCCTAATATATGGTCTATTAAATTGAGAAGAAGGAATCTTGACAATAGTAGACCAATAGGTGTGTAGATAGTTAATATCGTGAGAAGGATAGCAGTAAACTAAGCAGCGTATACGAGACTCGTTGACTTGATATATTTGTCTTAAGAATTTAATAAAAACTTTTATCATTAAGGGATCTGAATTGGCAAAGTCGACTTTATCTGGAAGTTTTTTAGCTCCTTCGGCCCAGTAAAGCATTAGGCCAGCTATTTTTAATTGTTGTTCTCTTTGAGTAAGGTTTTTCTTTGGAGTAAACGAAAGTGGGGAGCTATAGAACTGTATTTTGTTAGTTTCAGATGAAGTTCGTCGTTTAATTCCTTTACGTTTCATAATTGAACAGATTGACCAAACTGAAGTGTTTAGTTTTCTGCCCACCTCTCTCATGCTTAAGCCAGAAGAGTAAAGTTTTTTGAGTTTTTTAATTTTGTTAGGTGTCCAAGATATGTGGGCAGGGTTAGGCATATATAAATATTTATATACTAATATAACCCGAATAGTCAAGCATGCTATAATCTTTTTATGGCAGTAGTGTTAGTCAAAGAAAAAGTTACCAAAGAAGATATAAAGAATGCCAGTGAAGAGTATGGTGAATATATAAAAGTGGATATTGATATTAAGACTGGTGCGATGACTATTGGTGGCGAGTGGCATGCGGATGGGAAGAAAGTTTTACTTGAAAGTGGCAGTAGGCAAAGTGATATTTGGGGTGGAGGAATTAATTTGCGGGATAATTCAATAGATTATAACTCAATGATAAATGTAAGGCCTGGTGTAGATAATAACAGTCAAGAAATTTTGGATAGAGAGATTAGAGATAAATTTTCCGAAATTTTGAAAGATAAGTTTAGTCTATGAGTGACAAGATGGATCTAGCTACTGACTTGAGAAGAATTTCAATGTGGATGATCAAAAAGAATGATTTATTGGTGGATCAATTTATAAATAGAGATATAAAAATGTATGGAAGGATGAACTTTAAGATTGGAACGATAAAAATTGTCGAGTGGTTGCAGTTAATACTAGATAGAGCCAACGGTAGAGAGAAAGCTGCAGAAAGAGCTTTGACGGCGGCGGTAATTTTGAGTAAGAGTTAAATCTTGAATTTTCTAACCAAGAGCAGATAAACTTTTTGGGCAGCTAGAAAGATGGCGGAGATGAGGATGAGTTTGCCAAAGAGTTCGTGGAGTTCTTTGACTAAGAGGTAATAATTTCTAGGAATAACAAAAAATAATTCTTCTGGCTCGGCCATGACTTTACCGGAAAGATACATAAAGCCGGCTAATATTAGTAAGCCAAGCCAGTGGTTTTTAAAGGAAAAGACGATGATTTTATTGATAATGGTTTTGAGTTTTGGGGGAATCATAGGTATCTCCTGTAATTTATATTTGTTTTGGAGCCGGCAAGAGGACTTGAACCCCTGACCCATCGCTTACAAAGCGATTGCTCTACCACTGAGCTATGCCGGCGAAAAAAGAGCCCCACCTAAGGTCGTTTATTAAAAGCCGTTCCCCGGAATATTATTCCAGGTGGGGTAGGTTGTTCCGATGTCTTTACAAGCGGAAACTTTCCTGAGTGAATCCAATCAGGACATTTTACCTCCCTTACAAAAAGTATCGAGGAAAATGCTTTTAAATTGTTAACGCGCCTGGTAGGGCAGTTAGTTGTTTTCACAACTAAATAATTATAGCATGATTTGGGGGTTGTCAAGGGAAATTTTGGGGATATAATAGTAACCTATAGTTTAAAATTTGTTTACGGGGTAGCAACCCGTGTTTTTTTTATGAGTGAAAGAAAATATAGAACTCGAGGGCAACGTTTGAGTATGGGTCAAGCGGGGAGATTAGGGGCAGAAGCAAAAGTAAATAGAGAACTGGCAATTATCGATGAATTAACTGGACTATTAAATCGAAGAGGTTTGACAGATGAAGTTGAGGGATTTATGCCTATTGCTGATCGTGGATATATGACTTTATCTTTGCTAGTTTTTGATTTAGATAATTTTAAGAATATCAATGATACATATGGGCACCCCGAAGGTGATCTCGCTTTGATTGAAGTGGCAAAAATTTTGAGAAAGTTTTTTAGGGAAGGAGATATACTTTCTCGTTTTGGCGGAGATGAGTTTTGTGTTTTAATGATTGCTAGTGATACTGAGAGTTCGGAAAAGAGAGCCGAGGAATTGAGACAAGTGATTGAATTAATGTCAAATGATGATGAAAGTATTGAATTATCAATAAGTGGTGGAGTGGTAACATATGAACTAAAAGAAGGTTGGGAATCAATATATACAAGAGCAGATGAATGTTTATATAATGCTAAGCAAGAAGGAGGGAACCAAATTTGGGGAAGTGAAGGAAAGATAACTATAGCAACAGTTGAGTTAGGACATTAATCACCGGCAGGATGAGGTTAATGGCCAGGGAGCTACCGCCGATGGGGAGGATTAGAAGGATAAGAAGGATTTGGCCGTAGGAGGACATAAAGTCGTTGTACTCGTCGGCCCAGTCCATGGGGAGTAAACCGTATAAGATTTTGGAGCCATCAAGCGGAGGCACGGGGAGAAGATTAAAGATAGCCAGGTTGATGTTCATCATAATTAAAGGAGTAGAAAAAAGAATTAAAAGAGGGGAGCCGGATAGTTTGGCGGTAATTGAAAGGAGGGTGGCGAGGATGAGATTAGAGGCTGGTCCGGCTAGGGCAATTAGAGCTGAGTCTCTTTTAGGGTGTCTCAAGTTAAAGGGGTCAAAGGGAACTGGTTTACCCCAACCAAATCTAAACAGCAGCAACATAATGGTACCAACCGGATCTAGGTGGGCAATCGGGTTTAGGGTGACTCGACCTTGAAGTGAAGGAGTAGGGTCGCCGAGTTTGTCTGCAATAAAAGCGTGAGCAAATTCGTGGATGGTAACGGCAATAATTAGGCTAAAAGCCCAGACAAAAAATAGAATTGGATTGGTCACTAGTTCACTTAACATGAGTAATATGGTATCATACTTTTCGTTATGTCAATGCAGTGTAGTAAGTGTGGCAAGGGATCCCAATACGGGCATCACGTGTCTCACGCTAAGAATCGAACCAAGAGAAAATTTAAACCTAATTTAAAGAGGGTGACGGTAAAAGTGGATGGAGTTAAGAAGAGGATAATGCTTTGCACTACTTGTGTAAAGATGGTAAAAAAGGAAGTAAATAAGTAAGTTTAGACAGTAAGTAGTTTGGTGGGTAGTTTTTGCTCCAATCGGTTTCGAACCATGGTTGAAGATATATTGGTGATGACTTGTAAGGGGTGTTCTAGGGGAGTCATGTTTTTGTAGAGGGGTTTTAGGGGGTGACCAGAGCGAGGGTAGATGTAAAATTTCATGAGTTTGAGTAAAATTTTGTACTTGGGCCAGCGGTCAAAGGTGGTTAAATTATCTGAGCCCATTAAAAAAGAGAATTGATGATGAGGGTATTTTTTTCTTAAGTAAGTGATATGAAAGATGGTGTTACCGGGCATTTTTTGGTCAAAGCAACAGGTTTCGACTCTGACTGGAGTAGTTGGTGAGTCAGTGGCTTTCATGAGTTTCTTGACTAGTTTTAATCTGGTTTTGGCGGGGGCGAAGAACTTGCCTTTAGCAAAGGCGTGTTGGTAGTCTGGTAGGAGCCAAAGTTCATCTAGGTTTTCTATCAACTCAAAGGCCTGAGAGATGATGATTTTGTGGCCGAGATGAGGTGGATTGAAAGATCCGCCAAATAAGGTTATGTTCATAGGAGTTATTTTAACAGATGTTGGTAGCCATTTGATAATTGTTTCCAAGAAATCGGGGATTTCCCCTCTAGTTGAAATAGGTTCTGGGGGAGAATTTTGAGAGTTTTTCCGTTGGGCATTGTGGTCCAGACGCCGGGCCAGGGGTAGAGGGCGCGGATTTTACGGTCTATTGGTTTAAAGTTATTTTTGGATAACTCTATAAATTTGTCCCAAGGGATAAAGCCGTCAAGTTTTTTAAATTTTTTAGTGTAAGGAGTGGGTGAGTTTTGGGGTTGGCTAATTGGGGTGATTTTGTGTTCGATGTATTCTGGGATAAGGTCAATAAGCATTTTAGCCCCCAAATGAAAGCAAGTTTCAAGCAAGCTCTTGGAAGTATCACTGGGAGAAATTTTGACGGTTTCTTGAGATAAAATTGGGCCGGCATCGACTTTCTGAATCATTTTAATGATAGTTACTCCGGTAGTTGACTCTTTAGCTAGAATGGCGCTTGGGATAGGAGTAGCTCCTCGGTATTTAGGAAGTAATGATGGGTGGATATTTAAAGCACCGTACTTTGGGAGATCCAAGATTTTTTGGGGAATGATTTGGCCATAGGAGGCCACCACGATTAGATCAATACAAGGGTCACACCTTTTTAAGGTGTGACCCTTGTATTTGTAGGTGTTGGGGTAGGTGGATTTGAGTTGGTTAAAGACCAGATTAGATTCTGGGGCCGAGCCAAAAAAGAGGATGTTTAAGGTTTTCATGAAAATGGATTCTTGACTGGTTTGAGTTGACCGTTTTTGTTGACTTTGTAGAGATGGTGGTTGGATTTTTTTAGGTGGTCTATGAATAGCACTCCGTTTAAGTGGTCAAGTTCGTGAGCAAAGTAGGAAGAGTAGGGAGGTTTAAGAATGGCGGTTTTGGTCAGACCAGTAAGAGTTTGGTACTGGACTTTGATTTTTTGGGGCCGGTCAACAAAACCGTAGTAGCCGGTAATAGAGAGACAACCTTCAAGAAATTGCTGTTTTTCGGGTAAATCAGAAAGCATTTTTTTGGAGGTTTTGATGATCAAGGGGTTTAGACATGGAGTGTATTTTTTATTTGGAAGTAAAACTATAAACAGACGAAGAAGTTTGTTAACTTGATTGGCGGCTAGGCCGACGCCGATTGGGTTTTTGGGATTGGGAACGAGAGTTTGAAGCATCTCTTGACCAAGAGTTGTAATTTCTGGGGTAATGGCCTCGATATATTTAGCCTTTTTTCTTAAATTAGGGTGAGGGTGTTGAATGATTTTCATATATGGGTGATTATATCATTTTTGATTCTTGATATCTTTTGATATAGTGGTAGAATGCTTATTCTATATGCATTCAGAAGTAGCAAATGTTGCGATGACAGGTATTTTGGGGATTAACACCCTCCTTGGAGGAGTTCAGCCATCGTCTGTTCCTGAGATCGGAGTGTGTCCGAGTATTAATGGTGATCTTGTTCAAGGTGGTGAAGTTGCAGTCTATCAATTTGGAGTTGATATAGAGAGCCCTGACTATGAGGGGTTAAGGGAGGCAATAGGGTATTTTGAGACTGATTTTGGTATTAATTTTTCTGATGGTCAGTATTGGTTGGAAATTGTAAGTGACCAGGAAATAGAAGACATTGCTGGTCCTGGTATTGGTGGTTATTATCAAGATGGTCATATTAAGTTGGGTGAGAGTATGGTGAAGGGTAAGGATGCGGAAAGAGTAGTGACTATTCTTGGTCATGAAGTTGGCCACGATATTGGACTTGATGTTGCCTATAAACCCGTAGAAGACATATGTCTTGAATGGGATTGGAATAAAGTGTTTTCGATTTTTACAAATAACGGGGATCAGGGTTTTGGTAGCGATTCAACCCTGAATGCCAAAGAGGTTATTGCGGATATTATTATGGCTGGTTTTGTTGGGGGTTATGTTGGTAGTCAGAACATGGGATCGACTATTCTAGCTTCAACTGAGGGACAGGTATTTACTGCTTTAGGTGATTCAGATGAATTTAGACAAATGGTTATGATTGGGGTGTGGTTGGTGGATAGTGGTAGCTTTGATGATTTTCGCCAGGCGGTGAGAGATGGAGATTTAGAAGCATCAATGTCTTTGATTGGTCAGGCTGGCGGGGGTTCGTTTGGCGATGGGGCGGGCTGGGTTTTTGAAGTTAGTAAACAAATAGATGAAGCTAAAAAACAATATATGAGCCCGTACGGTGATGATCACATAAAAAATGTTTGTGATTGGTGAGGATTTAAATCTTTTCCAGCTTGTCTTTGACGGTGAGATTTTGGGGGTTTAGGAATTTGAGGATGTAGTCGTATTGTTGGCGGGCGAGATCGGGGCGATCGGTTTGTTCATAGAGAGACCCTAGAGCGAAACGGGCGGCTTCGTAGTTGGATTTGAGATCTATGGTTTGAAGTAAGACTTGTTCGGCTAGGCCATGCTGGCCGATTTTTGAGTATAAAAGCCCCAAGTTGTAGTAGAGTTTGGCATCGGTGGGGGCAAGATCTATTGCGTCAAGCATAGCCTCTAAAGATTGTTGGTAGTATTTTTGATCGATGGTGGCTAGCATTAGATAGATTTTGATCTTGCTTTTATGAAAGTTTAGGTGAACTGAGTTGTTTTCAAAAGTTTGGTTGATTTGAATAATTGAATCAGAGATAAGTTGATCACGAATTTCGGCTGAGCCAGTAGCCTTGGATTGGTGGTAAAGAAGAGCCATTTGAGCTGAAGCTTCGGCTAGTTGATTAGTAAAAAGGGGTTCTTTGGGAGAGAGTTGAGTGGCTTTTTGGACATATTGATAGCCGGTAGGAATTTGATTAGCTTTTAGGTAATTTTTACCTAAGTTAAAGATACGGTCGGCTCGCCACATGTTGATAACTGAGTAAAGCAAGTAGAGGGTAAGGGAGAGAGTGATGCTAGCAAGGACAGTCCTTCCAGTTTCGCTGTCCCGACTCGAGATTCTCTCGGGTCTTCTGTTAAGGACTGTCCTTTCTATTGCCATAAGTTCGGAACTTATGAAGGCTGGGAAGAGAAAGAAGAATAAAGCCACGGGAACGACGGCAAAGCCAAAAAAGTTACTGACAGCCAGTCCTAAATAACCGGCTAATAAAGCCGGAATCAGGGGGGATTTTTTTAGGTGTTTAAGGGAGTAGAGGGTAAACCAAAGAATGATCAAGCAGTAAGAAAATAAACCAAAAGCACCAGTGGTAGCTAAAAAGTTTAGGAATTCGTTGTGAGCTTTGTTGTAGAGAAAATCCCATTCGGATAGAAGGTTGTGTTCGACGGGCCTGAAGTTGTAGTAAGAGTAAGCAAAGGTCTCAACCCCGGAGCCAAAGGCGGGGTAATGATGCCAAATATTGATGGCTCCCTGCCAGACTACTTTTCTAATATCTGAGGATTTGGAGCCTCCAACTTGGGCGGCGGGAGGGCCGAGATCTGAAATATCTGAAGTTTCAAACTGGCCCGATTGAGAATTGGGTTGGCTAAAGCCAGAAGTTCGGAACCACGGATTACTCCAAGGGGTGCCAATGATGATAACGGTAAGAAATATGAGTAAATTTGAGATTATAAAAGGTTTGATGGGAAAGTTCTTTAGTTTGTTTTTGAGTAAGGTTATTAACCAGTAGATTGACCAAGCGAAACTAAAGCCTAGTAAACCGGATCTGGACTTGGTAAAGAGAAGGGTGGTGAAAAAAGTTAGAGTAAGAAGGTGGTATTTTGGCTTTTTAATGGAAAAATGGAGGGAGATAGGAATTAAACAGATCAGGTAGGCGGCGAGCCAGTTTGGTTGGCCAAGAGTGGAAAAAACTCGGTTTTGGACGTCTTGAACCCAGAGATGTTTGTCGATACCAAAGTGTTCGAGAATACCGTAAATAGAGACGATTAAACCAGTAGATAAGATAACTTTAAGTACATTTTTTGTTTTGCCAGTCATGTTGTTGAGGTAAGCGTAGTAAAGGATTATGTAGGAGATGGTAGAGATTAAGCCACCATGGAATCTAGAGTAGTAGCCCCAGAGGGAGGTGTGGGTGTTTATAGAGAGGATGGTGGAGATAATCTGGGAGAGTAGAAATAGGATGAGGGGGATATCAATGGGAGTTCTTTTTAGTAAGATTTTTTTGGTTAAGATAGATTTTATTATCCAAGCAGAAGTAATAGTAATAGTAAAGAAGTAGACGGTGAGCATTTTGTTAAATTCGAAGAGTTCGTAGTTGTAAGGGGTGAGGATGAGGGGAACGAGAATAAATAAAGTGTAAAATGAAAATTGGATGATCTTATCTAAGAACTTCATGGTAATTAGTTTATCAGGTTCCGAACTTTTTAACATCTGAGAGTTCGGAACCATTCAAGAACGGACCTGACGTTTTTCAAAATGTGATATAGTAATGGATATGTTAGATAGGTTGTACTCGTTATTTAGTTATGATCTTGGAATAGATCTAGGCACAGCTAATACTTTGATCTTAGTAAAAGGAAAAGGAGTGGTGGTAAGAGAGCCTTCGGTGGTAGCCAGAAGAAGAAAAGCAAAAGAGATTTTGGCGGTGGGAACCAAAGCAAAAGAAATGCTGGGGAAAAACCCAGATGGGATTGAAGTGATTAAGCCGTTACAAGATGGAGTTATTTCTGATTTTGATGCGACTGTCTCGATGCTTAAGCACTACTTTCAAGAAATTCACCAACATGTGGGTTTGGTGCCAAAATTAGCTAGACCAAAAGTTTTAGTGGGAATCCCCTCTGGAGTGACAGAAGTTGAGAAGAGGGCGGTTCAAGATGCAGCTTTATCTGCAGGAGCAAGAATTGCCATGTTGATAGAAGAGCCGATGGCAGCAGCTATAGGTTCGGGGGTTGATGTGTCTAAACCTGACGGACAGTTGATAGTGGATATTGGGGGTGGGACTACCGAGATTGCGGTCATTAGTTTGGGTGGTATTGTGATTAATCGGTCATTACGAATTGCTGGGGAAGAGATGAATGAAGTGATAATTAAATCTGCAAGACTAAGACATGGGTTGCTTTTGGGTGAGACAACGGCGGAGGACGTGAAGATAAGTATTGGTAGTTCTACTGAGATGACTAAAGAAAAAAGTTTTGTTGTTCGGGGGAGAGACATGGAGAAGGGTTTACCAAAGTCTTTAAAAATTAAGAGTTCGGAAGTTAGGGAAAGTTTAGCTCCGGTGATACAAGAAATTGTGGGAGCTATTAGTGACACAATTGAAGAAACACCTCCAGAGTTGGTAGCGGATATTATGAAGCATGGAGTTATTTTGGCTGGTGGTGGCTCGATGATTTACGGGATAGATAAAGTAATAGCAGAAGCGACTAAGATGCCGGTTTGGGTAGCAGATGATCCACAAGATGCGGTTGTAAAAGGTTGTGGCAAGTTACTTTCAGATGAGAAGTTGTTGGAGGCTGTCAGAATAAAGAGAGGTTTGAGATGAAACGGGGAGTAATTTTATTTACATTGAGTTTGGTAATAATTATTTTTGATCGGATGGGGTACTTGAATTGGTTTAAGTCCCCTTTGGTTAAGTTAATTCAACCGATTCAAGTTGGAATTCGAGGTGGGGTGATTGAAGAAAAGCAGGATAACAGTGAGGCTTTGTCTTTGGTTTTAAAGGCGGAGATGATGAAGTTAAAGCAAGAGAACGAGAAGTTGAGAGAGTTGCTGGGGACCAAGGTTTCCCCGTCATGGAAATTTATTCCAGCTAAGGTGATAAAGAGCGAGGGGGGTGACTTGGTGATTGATGTGGGTAGCAAGATAGGGGTTGAGACAGAGATGGTGGTAGTGGCTTTAGCTAGAGAAGAAGTTAATAACGGAATTTTGATTGGAGGAATTGAGTCGGTGTCTGAGTACCAATCAAGAGTGAGGTTGCTTTATGATAAAGAGAGTAAGCTAGATGTGGTGATGGAGAGCGGGGGGCAAGGAGTGGTAGTGGGAGATGGTGAAAAACTAATGATCAAAGAAGTACTTTTAAAACAAGGCTTGATGGAGGGTGATTTGGTGATGAGTCGAGGTGCCGATGGTTGGCCAAGTGATTTGGTGGTAGGGAGAGTAGCTGGAGTTAAAAAGATAGATACGGAGGTGTTTTTGGAAGCTATGATTGACGAAGTAGTAGAGGTAGGAAGCTTAAGGGAAGTGTTTGTGGTTAGTTTCTAGCTAAGATTAGGTTCATGCCTTGCTGATGAATTTGTTTTACAGCCTGAATTTTTTGAGTGGCAGTTAATAGGGTGGGGATGTTTAGTTCATAAATATATGCGTCGGCATCTGCTAGAGGTTGATTGGAAGTTGGCTGAGATTGGGGTTTATTAGTTTCTGGATATTGTTGGTCGATAAAAATTGCCTTGATGGCTGGCAAGCTGGATGGAACTATTAAGATAGGAAAAGCAAGATAGATGAAGAGGATAGTAGCGATGAAGACAGTTGAGCGCCAAAGAATTCGAAGTGACATATAGATAACAATATACCTTAGTTATTTATTTTTTGCTATGATGGGGTTGATGGCTTATGAAAAGATATTAACTGTTGCTTTGGTAGTAGCTTTGTCCTTGTATTATAGTACTTTGGGGACTTTTAATTTTTTGTGGTTGGTAGTGGTTTGGTTGGGTATTCGTCAACAGTGGTTGATGATATTTTTTTCTGGTTTAATTTTTGATTTAATAACTGGACAGACTTTAGGCTTATCTAGTTTAGAGTTTTTGAGCTTGACTGGTTTAATTTATTTAATTAAAGAGTACTGGCCACAAAGACTAGATAAGCAATTGAAGTTAAAGATATAAAATGAAGAAAGTAAATTTTTACTATCTAGTTTTAATAGTAGCAGTCTTGGTTTTGGTGGGAAGGTTGGTAGTTTTACAAGTGTTTGAGGGAGAGTATTATAAAAAATTGTCCAGTGAGAATAGGATTAATTTAGAGGTGATAAAAGCTAATCGAGGGGTAATGTATGATCGTTTTGGAGAGATATTAGTGAGAAATACTCCGGAAGGTCGAGAGTACGTCTTTAAAGATTCGATGAGTCACTTGCTTGGGTATGTGGGAGAAGTTGATGAGGTAGAGATAGATGCTGGTGGCTACGAGTTAAAAGATGTGGTGGGGAAGATGGGCTTGGAGAAAGAGTATGATCAAGTTTTAAGGGGAGTTGATGGCGGAGTTCTGGCTGAGACGGGAGCGAATGGTAGGGTAGTTAGGGAGATTGGCAGAAGGGAGCCGGTGGCAGGAGAGAGTTTGAGTTTAAGTATTGATAGTGGTTTACAAAAAAAGGCATTTGAGTTGATGGATAAAAGAAAAGGTGCAGTGGTAGCAAGCGATCCTAGTACGGGAGAGATATTGGCGTTGGTTAGTAGCCCAGGGTTTGATAGTAAGAACTTAGAAAATTACTTGAGCAGTAGTGAGCTACCTTTGTTTAATAGAGCAGTGGGAGGTGAGTATCCCCCGGGATCAGTGTTTAAAATTGTGATGGCGGTAGCTGCTTTGGAAGAAGGTGTGGTGGATGAAGAGACAAAGATCGAAGACACCGGAGAAATTAGGGTGGGTTTGTTTAGATTTGGGAACTGGTACTTTGACCAGTATGGAAGAAAAGAAGGAGTGATTAATATAGTCAAAGCGATTGCGAGGAGCAATGATATCTTTTTTTATAAACTCGGAGAGATGCTTGGAATTGAGAAGATGTCTGATTGGGCCAAGTACTTTGGTTTGGGGATGGTGACTCATATAGATTTTCCGGGAGAAGCCAATGGCTTGATGCCGGATCCTTCTTGGAAAGAAGAGTATATTGGCGAGAGTTGGTACTTGGGAGATACATATATATCTAGTATTGGGCAGGGAAATATCTTGATGACTCCTTTGCAGGTGAACCAGATGACAAGTGTGATTGCCAATGGGGGCAAGTGGTGCCGACCGTATATAAATGAGAAAGTTGGGAGTAATTGCCAGAGCTTGGATATTAGTCAAAAGGCAATTGATTTAGTAACTGAAGGAATGAAGCAGGTGGCAGAAAGTGGGGGGACGGCTTGGCCATTTTTTGATTTTCAAGTCAATGGTGAACGGATCAAAGTGGCTGGAAAAACTGGAACGGCTGAGTTTGGTGAAGTGGGGGCAAGTGATATTAAGGCAGGTAAGACTCATGCTTGGTTTACGGCTTTTGCACCGGTTGAAAAATCTAATATTGCAGTTACGGTTCTAATGGAAGCGGGTGGTGGAGGCTCGGATCAAGCAGCGCCGGTGGCTAAAGATTTACTTAATTATTGGTTTAGCAGACAATGAGTCAGTTTGATGGCAAGATAATAAAAGAAATTAAGTTGACTGAGGTGGGTTATCCAAAATTATTGAGCCATATTAGTTCCCCACCAAAATTTTTATATGTGATTGGTAACGAGAAAATATTAAATCAAAAAGCGATTACGGTGATTGGCTCTAGAAAGATGAGTGAGTATGGCAGGAGAGTAACGGAGCAGTTGGTGAGAGGATTGGTGGACAATAACTTGGTAATAGTCTCTGGTTTGGCTCGGGGAATTGATGGAGTGGCCCATCGGGTTTGTATTAATAATAAGGGAAAGACGATAGCGGTTTTGGGCCATGGCTTTGATCGAATTTACCCGCCGGAGCACCGAGGTTTGGCTAAACAGATAGTAGTGAGTGGGGGTTGTTTGGTGAGTGAGTTCCCCATTAATTATCCAATTAAAAGACAGAACTTTATTTTAAGAAATAGAATTATGGCCGGAATGAGCTTGGGGACTTTGGTGATTGAGAGTAAAAGTAAGAGCGGAACTAAAGTAACGGCTACGATGGCGGCTAATTATGGCAGAGAAGTGTTTTGTGTACCGGGACCGATTGAAAGTGAGTTGTCTTTAGGACCGGCAGAGTTGATCCAAGAAGGGGCAAAGCTGGTCACTTCTGTCGAGGATATTTTGGAGGAGTTGCCCTTGGTTTGATATGTGTGGTAACCTGACAGCTATGAAACTTGTTGTTGTTGAATCACCAACCAAAGCTAAGACCTTGTCTAAGTTTTTGGGTTCGGGGTATAAAATAGAGGCCTCGATGGGCCATGTACGGGATTTACCAAAAAGCAAATTGGGGGTCGACACTGAGAAAAATTTTGAGCCAGAGTATGCGGTGGTTAAGGGAAAATCTAAAGTGATTGCGAAGTTAAGAAAAGAAGCTAAGGGTGTCGATGAAGTAATTTTAGCCACCGACCAAGATCGTGAAGGAGAGGCGATTGCTTTTCATGTTCAGTATTTACTGGGAGACAAACACAAGTACTCCAGAATTGTGTTTCATGAAATTACTAAGAGTGCCATTTTAGGTGCTTTAGAAAAAAAGGGTGAAGTGGATATGAAGTTGCTGGAAGCCCAACAAGCCAGAAGAATTTTGGATAGATTAGTGGGTTACAAATTATCTCCGGTGTTGTGGCGAAAAGTGAGACGAGGTTTGTCTGCCGGCAGAGTTCAGAGTGTGGCGGTGCGATTGGTGGTTGAGAAAGAAGATGAGATAAAGTCTTTTAATCCAGTAGAGTACTGGGAAGTTGGGGTGGATTTAGAAACTAAAGATAAAGAAACTTTGAGGGTGGAGCTTAACAAGATTGAAGGTAAAAAGATGGAGGTTGGGAGTAAGAAGCAAGCCGATGAGGTGATTGGAGACTTAAAGAAAGCAAGCTACTTGGTTGAGAGTGTCAAAGAGAGAGAATCAAAGAGGTATTCGGTGCCACCGTTTATGACTTCAACCATGCAGAGAACTGCCAGTACTAGGTTTGGTTATAGTGCTAAAAAAACCATGCGGGAAGCTCAGCAATTGTATGAAAAAGGTTTGATTACTTATCATCGAACCGATAGTTTAAATCTAGCTGCTTCGGCGGTAGCTCAAGCTAGAGAGTTTATTAAAAAAGAGTTTGGTAAAGACTACTTGCCAGAAAAACCTAATTACTATAAATCTAACTCAAAGTCAGCCCAAGGAGCGCATGAAGCGATTCGGCCAACTAAACCTAATAGACAATCAATTGAGAGTAAGAGCACTTCAAGTAAATTGTACCGGTTAATTTGGGAAAGATTTATGGCCAGTCAAATGACTCCGGCGGTTTTTGATAAGACAGTAATTAAAGTGGAGGCCAAAGGAAATAAGATTTATGAGTTAGTAGCTAAAGGGGAGAGGTTGAAGTTTTTGGGTTGGTTAAAAGTTAATTCTAGATTTAAAGAAATGAATCAGGATTTGGCAATGGTAACAGAGGGGGATTCGCTTCAATTAATTAAAGTGTTGCCAGAGCAAAAATTTACTCAGCCACCTTCAAGATATAACGAAGCTTCTTTGATAAAAGTTTTGGAGCAAAAAGGAATTGGTAGGCCATCTACCTATGCGCCGATTATCTCAACCATTCAATTGAGACAGTATGTGGAGAAAAAAGAAAAAAGACTCTACCCAACTACCGTTGGGTTTGCTGTGACAAAGTTTTTGGTTGGTAATTTTTCTAAAGTTTTAGATTATGAGTTTACTGCAAAGATGGAGGATAATTTAGATGGAGTGGCTCATGGGAAGATTAATTGGGTGAAGTTACTCAGTGATTTTTATAGTCCTTTTGAAAAGAAAGTAGAAAAAGTAATTGAGAAGGCTAAGAGAGTTAAGATTGAAGTTGAAAAATTTGGTCAGAAGTGTCCGGATTGTAAAAAAAATGATGTGGTGATAAGGGTGGGTAGATTTGGAAAGTTTTTAAGCTGTGAGAGCTTTCCTGAGTGCAAGTACACGGCTACTTACAAACAGATAGTTGAGGGAGTGGTGTGCGAAGATTGCGGTGGTGAAGTGATAGTGAAAAAATCTAGAAAAGGCAGACAGTTTTTTGGGTGTGGAAATTATCCAAAGTGTAAGTGGGCTAGTTGGAAAAAACCAAAATAGATATATGCAGATAAATTGGCAGATAAAAAAAAGATCAGGTGAACTTCAGGTTTATAGTAAAGAGAAGTTGGTTAGATCTATATATAGAGCTCAGGAAAATATCGAGAAACAAAATTGGGATCAAGCTAGAAAGATTGGAAAGCTAGTCATAGATGAGTTAGAAGAAAAATTTAAACAAGAAAAAATATTGGGATCGGATGAAGTCGGAGATGTTTTAGAGAGAGTTTTGATTGATAACAAGCTTTATGATATTGCTAGGGCTTTTATTATTGCTAGAGAGAAACAACGTCAGGAAGATAAAGCTGAGAAAGGTTTGGGGGTGGTTGATGATGTTGGGTTGCCATATACCTCGATAGTGGTTTTAAAGAATAAGTACTTACAAAAAGATGATAATGACAGAGTGACAGAGACGCCAAAAGATTTATTTAAAAGAGTGGCTAAATCTTTGGCCAAAGCTGAGAAAACATCGAAAAACAAGAAGGCTTGGGCGAGAAGATTTTATAAGTCAATGAAGTACTTGGAGTTTTTGCCGGGAGGTAGAACTTTAGCTAATGCCGGGACTAACAACAATCAGTTAGCCAATTGTTTTGTGATGCCGATGCCGGATAGTGTTGAAGGTATTTTTGATAGTGTTAAAGAGTCTTCAATTTTAAAGAAAAATGGCGGTGGAGTTGGTTTTAGTTTTTCTCATATTCGCCCCAAAGGTGATGAGGTGGCCACCACTAGTGGCAAGGCGGCTGGTCCGGTAGCTTTTATGAAGATTGTGAACGATGCTAGTGAGATTTTGCAACAAGCTGGAGGGAGAAGAAGTGGCAATATGGTGGTTTTGCATGTGACTCATCCGGATATTTTTGAGTTTATTACCTCAAAAGAAGATGAAAACCATTTGAATCAGATTAATTTCTCCCTAGGGTTAACTGATAAGTTTATGAAGGCGGTGAAAAAAGATAAACCGTTTGATTTAGTGAATCCTAGAAATGGAGAAGTGGTAAACACGGTTTCGGCTCGATCTATTTTTGAGTTGTGTGCTTCTTATGCTTGGAAAAATGGCGATCCTGGGATTATTTTTTTGGATAGAATTAATAAAGATAACCCTACGCCCCATGTGGGGGTTTTGGAGGCAGTTAATTTGTGCGGAGAGCAACCTTTGTTAAACTATGAAGCTTGCAATTTAGGGAGTATTAACCTGGGAAGACATGTTAAGGTTTCTAAAGAGGGGAAAAAGGAAGTTGATTGGGAGAAGTTAGAGAAAACGGTGAAGGTGGGAGTGAGGATGCTGGATAATGCTATTAGTGTGGGAACTTACCCTTTAAAAAAAGTAACTAAAGTGGTGAGGTCTAATAGGAAAATTGGTTTGGGGGTAATGGGATTTGCGGATTTATTGGTGAGACTTGATATTGCTTATAATAGTAAAGAGGGTTTGCAGTTGGCAGGGAAAATAATGAAGTTTATTCAAGAAATTGCTCATGAGACTTCTATTAAACTGGGAAAAGAAAAAGGTAGTTTTCCAAACTTTAAAGAAAGTTTGTGGGATAAAAAAGGTTACAAGAGTATGCGAAACGCTACCCTAACCACGATTGCGCCAACGGGATCGATTAGTATGGTGGCTAATGCTAGTTATGGCATAGAACCCCACTTTGCTCTGGCTTTTTACAAAGAAGCTTTGGGGGGAATTAGATTGCCAGAGATTAATGCGGATTTATTGGAAGCCCTAAGGCATAGTGAGGTAGACTTGAGAGCTGGATTGGTAGATGAGGTGGCTCGCCAAGGGGTTTTGAATAATATAAAAGAGATTCCGGAGAGTATTAAAAAAGTTTTTGTGACGGCTCATGATTTATCTTCAGAAGAGCACATTGCTATGCAATCTGTTTTTCAAAAGTACACGGATAACGCGGTGTCTAAAACTATTAATATGCCAAACCATTCGAGGGTGGAGGATGTTGTTAAAGTCTTTATCTCTGCTTGGGAAGCGGGCTGTAAGGGGCTAACTATATATAGGGATTCTAGCAGAAGTACTCAGGTATTAAATGTGGGTTATGGGGATAAGAAAAAAGAAACTAAAAATAATAGCAAGATAAAAATCTTAAAAGACACAGATAGACAGCAGGGTGATAAATGTCCTCAATGTGGAGAAAAAATGCTAAAAACCGAAGGTTGTGCTACCTGTCCGGCTTGCGCTTTTAGTTTGTGTAGTGTGTAGAAAAGTAGTTTAATTTATTAATTTCCTGCCTTGGAATAGATAAATGAAAGAAATTGTTACCCCAAATAGTATTCTAGGAGAAGATGCTAATAAGAGAATTGTACTGCCCACAGATATTGATTTTCAACCTAGGGTTCCAAGTAGGAAAATTGAAGGTGGTGAAATAAATTACTATTATGGTGAGGAGGCCAAGAGTTATTGGAATGGTGAGCCGCCACAATTAATACTGGCTACTGGTAGTTTGAGAAAGGCTTTGATGTGGTTTATTGAATTAAATGGTTTAGTGTATCCTGGAGATCAAGGCAATATGCCCAAGGGATTTAATGATCATTTGAGGAGAATTAATAATGGAGATGGAGTATTGCAAGTTGGTGATCCAGTGATGTTGGGGTACTACGAAGGAGCTGAGGTGTGGGTGGAGTCGCAAGATGGAGAGACTGAAGGGAATAACCCTGTAGAGCAGGCGAGAAACAAAGTATTAAGCTTGCTGGATAAATATAAAGGCAAAAATGTAATGATACTGGCCGGAGACACGGTTGGAGAAAGTTTTGATGGTGTTCAATACGGTAAGCCTAATAGTATGAGTGATGACTATAACGAGGAAGATTATATTAGAGATTGGCTTGATAGTGGGAGTGTAAATGTTAATGGATTGGCGGTACTTGATTGTTGGACTGGAGATGTAGAAGTAGAAAGACTAGAAATAGCTACTGACACAAATGGTGCGGTGATGGATAATTTATCAGTTGACATGCATGCTGGAGAAGGTGGTTTATCTCAACAAGTAGTCAAGTGGGATGAAATGTTTCCTGGGTGGAGAGATAATCCAAGCGTGTATTTAGAGATGATGCAACATGCTTGTCAGTATGCTGGGGCTACACCGATGGCTTTACTAGAATTAGCTATATCCTTGAGGTTAAAGCCGAGAAATACTTTTGAGTTTGACCATTTCGATGAAGAAATCTTAACTAGGGATAGCGATGGTAGGGTGACTCATGTTAAAGGAATACCAGTGGATCCTAGAGATAGAAAAGCAAGAGCAAGCATAAAAACTAATGAAGTTTTTGGCACAGTCAGTGAGTGGCCCTCTATTGGATCTAGAAATGAGGGGATGCCTGGTGGTGTTCCTGGCTATTAAATTATGACAATTAAAGGTTTAGGAGTAATTAGAAAAAGGGGTAAAAAGAAGATTGGTTATTATCCTAGGATTGAAGTGGGGGCGGACTGTTTGGGATTGGGAAAGACGACTGCTGTTAAAGTTTTAACAAGAAAGTTAAAGCAACTTCGAGTGCCTGTAAAATCTTCATATGAGTTGGCTGAGAAAAATCCCTACTTAAGATTAAGCTACGATGATCCCTCAAAAGGTTTATTGAAGTCTCAAAAATGGTTTATTAAGACAAAGTATGGGCAGGTGAAAAATGGGTCAAAAAAATCTGTTTTTATTCAAGATGTTCATCCAGAGATGGATTATAACTATGCCTTAACAAATGCTTTAATTGGGCGGATGAGTAAAGATGACTTTAAAGAGTATAACCACTACTTTAATTCATTAAACTGGGGGGCAGCTCCGGCACCGGATTTATTAGTTTACTTTTATTTAAACGACGATGCTTTATTAAAACGAACCAGAGCAGCAGCCGAAGAGTATGAAAAAATGAAAGATGATTATTACCTGACTATGAAACAAGTAAATGGAGAGTGGATCAAAAAAGCAGAGAAAGAGATGAATGTTTTAAAGATAGATTTAGCTGACTTTGCATTTCATAAAGATAAATTATCTCAAATGAATTTACTAAATAAAGTGATAATAGCTCTAAAAGGAACTAGTGGTGAAATTAAATTAAATAAAAAAGCCTTGAAAGGAAATTTTCATAAAAGAGATTGGGATAAGATTAAGCGTAAAAAAGTTATTATTACTTGTGGCTTGCCCGGTTCTGGCAAAAGTTATTTTGCAAAAGAGATTTGTAAAAAATTGGGATACAAGTACCTAGCCTCAGATACAATTAGGAGCTCCCAAGAGTATAAAAAAAGATTTGGTGAGGCCAAGTCAACTAGGTATATAAATAGCTCAGAAGCTTATGAAAAGAACAGGGATGTTCATTATCAGGTAATAAACGAGATGGCCATTAATAATCTTAAGGCTGGTAAAAAGGTGGTAATTGATGCTACTTTTTTAGGGCCACAAAGACAAAGATTAATTAAAACCTTGGAAGAAAGTGGTTATTTGGAAGATAGCTTGTTTTTGCCAGTTAAAGCAGATGAATTAGTCATGATGCATCAGATGTTGGGAATTGATAATTGGCCAAAAGCCTATACTTGGTTTGCAAAAGAAGTGGAAGAGGGAAGGTCTAGTTATCCTGACGAGAGAGATGGAAGGGTGGAAGTTTTAATAATTAAAAATAGTAAAATGGATGATTTTTTTGGTGATCAGGGTTTATTGCAGTTGAGCAAGTTACACGAAATAGAGAACAAAGAGATAATAATTATGTCTGGATTACCTGGTAGTGGTAAAGGGTATATTGCTAAAAAATTACGTCAAAGGTTGGGTTGTGATTATTTGTCTACAGACAAGATTAGGCATTCAAAGATATATACTCAGGAGACTAACAAGTTTATGTCAGGGGTGGATAAATATGAGAAATCTAGAGATTTAACTTACCAGATGATGCACGAGATGATGATTAAAAAGATAAAAAAAGGTAAGCAAGTGATACTTGATGGAACTTATATTGGACCACAGATAAAAGCATTAGTAAAAATTTTAAAAGAAGAGAATTTGCTAGATAAAGCCGTGGTGTTGCTGGTTCGATCTTCAGAGAAAATAACCGAGAAGAGAATTGATATTCTTCGTAGAAAACTAAAGAATGGTCAAGAGCATGCCAAGGCTTGGAGAAGATCTTATGATTGGTTTATAGCAAAGTTAAAAACAAAGGAGATTCGATTTCCAAATGAAAAGATTGATGGAGTTAGAGTAATGGAGATTTGGAATCAATGATAAGATTGAATGTATGAATAAACTTAAATGGATTAGAGATATTAAGGGAATAGGGTGGGATTTGGATGGAACTTTATATCCTGCTAACACAATTCCTGAAGAATTATTTATAGAAACACAAGTCAAGGCGGTGATGGAGAAAAATAATTGGAGCAAGAAAAAGGCAAAAGAAGAGTATGAAGAGATTTACAAAGAGATTGGAAGTCATACAAAAACTTTATCAAAATTGGGGGTTAATGGAGTGAGTTTATTCTTAAAATTTTGGGATGAGTTGCCGTTGGAAAAGTATTTAAAACCTGATAAAAAATTAATACAAATGTTTAAATTGCTAAAAGGCGTTAGGCATTTTGTGCTATCAAATGGAGGTAGGGAGGAGCAAGTAAAAAGAAAGATGAAGTTATTGGGATTAGATCTAGGAGGGTTTGAGATGATTGTTTCTGGTTATGATTTGGGTTTGGTTAAACCCAGTAAAGAAATATTTCAAGTTATGGCTAAAAAAATGAACTTAAAAACTAGCGAGATAATGTATGTGGGTGATAGGGAAAAAGCTGATGTGATTGGAGCAAAAGAGGCTGGCATGAGAACATGTCTTGTTTATGGAGAGTCAAAAGAAGCTGACGTAAGCCTTGAAAGTGTTTATGAGGTAGCGGAGATGTTTGGTAAAAAGGTATAATTAGGTTATGAAGATATATTTTGGGGCGTCAGTGAGCTTGGATCGATCTTTGTTGCCGGTATATAGAAAAATTGTTAAGGAAATTAAAAAACAAGGACATAGTGTTTTATCCGAATATGTGGTGGATCCAAGACTGAAAACAGGTGATGGATTGAGCGCTAAAAAGTTATTTGAAAGAGAGACCAAAACCATAGAGAAGGCAGATTTGGTGATTGCAGAAGTAACTGGCCCTTCATGGGGGACGGCTTTTTTGATGGAGCATGCTCTGGAGTCTGGTAAGCCAGTGTTAGCTTTGTTTTACAAAGAGGTTGATCACCCACTACCAATGATGATAAAGGGTCACCCTGAGCTTTATGTGGAGCATTATGATGAAGATAATATCCATTCGATTTTAAAGAAAAATTTAGAGCACTTTAAACAAATGAAGCGGAAGAAAGGTAAGTTGATTGTGATTGATGGAGCTGATGGGTCTGGTAAAGCTACGCAAACAAAAAAACTATTGAAGTACTTAAAGAAGAATAAGTTAAAAAATAAATATATTACCTTTCCGCGTTACTACACTTCATTTCACGGCAAACATGTGGGTCGTTTTTTGACAGGAGAGTTTGGAGGTAATAGTGAGGTTAGTCCATATTTATCTAGTTTGGCTTTTGCGTTGGATAGGCTTCATGCAAGAGATGAAATAGTTGATTGGTTGTCTTGTGGTAACGTGGTAGTGGCAGATAGGTATGTGTCTGCCTCTTTGGCTCATCAGGGCTCCAAGATGCCACCAAAAAAAAGAAAACATTTTTTAAACTGGCTTTATGACATGGAGTATAAGGAGCACAAGTTACCAAAAGAAGACCTGGTGATTTATCTTTATGTACCAGTAAAGAAAGCTCAAGAGTTGATAGGCAAGAAGGGTAAGCGGGGTTACATCAAGGGTAAGGACATACAAGAGGGAGATATAAAACACCAAAAGAGATCGATTGAGATGTATAGAGATTTTTGCAAGAAGCATAAGCATTGGATAGAGGTAAAATGTGTGGAGAGGGGAAAATTATTGAGTGTTGACGAAATTCATGAGAAGATTTTAGGGGTTTTGAAGAAGAAAAAGATAATTGCCGGTTGACATAATAAATAATAGGGTTGTATATTTAGATTCCAGAGCCAAGAGCTCTGGTTTTTTTAAGGAGAAAATGATGTGTAGTAACGTAGCAGTGAAAAGATTTTCAAATGAGTCAGAAAATCTTCCAGTTGGAATCGCTCAGACTGAATCTGGATTGGTGGTAGGGACTGACATCCAAATCGGGGATCATGCTATGGAAATGGGTCCATTTGATCGGGTGTTGATCTATCCTAGTAAATGGGTAAATGGATTGGTGGGTGAGGTCGAGGTTGGAGAAATTCTTAAATATCACCAGTCCTTTGATAACATCACACTACTTGAGAATAATGTAGATGCTAAAAAAGATATGGTTGCCTATAGAAAAGCTTATGTGGCCAATTTTGTGTTTGGGTTTTTGCCAACTCTTAAAAATAAGCTTAATACTTTTGGAGATCAAGAACTCTCGACATTAGCTCCTCAAAGAGGTGGAGAGCCAATCCTTGAAATGATTCATGTAATGCAGAGTATGGGTTATTTTGAGAACGTGCATATTCCGAAATTTGAAGCGAAACGAATGTTTTTAAAAGATGGAAGTAGCGCCCTTGGGATTAGCGGATTAGACTTTAGTCAGCTTAAAGATATAGTACTTTTCATTGATGACTGTTTGGCTTCAAATCTTTCGGCAACTGGAGTGATGGATAGTGTGATTGACGAAAAGAAAGGTGGGCCGTTAACAATGTCTTTGGTTGTTGGCTTTGGTTACGTTAAGGCGTTTGATAGATTGAAGAAACGGTTGCAACAAAGAGCGGATGAAGACGACAAACATTTTTTGGTGGAACCAACGGTTTCTCGCAGAGTTTTTAACACCAATCAAGATCATTACTTAACCATTGCTGAGCACGAGAAAGAGAAGTTTCCCAATGGTGATCAAGTGGTAGGTGACATGGGAATGGCTATGAACTTATTTACAGATAATAAAAGTGATAATGAGGAGTTAAAGAAAGTTATTTGGCGGGTGGTTAAAGGAGTGATGGGATTTGATGATATTCAGGGAATGACAAATAACTTAATTGAAAATGAATGATATTGAACAAATTCTTAGTTATATGGATGCAGAGGATGGTTTGCCTCCCGCAGATTCAATTAATCCTGAAACTGCAGAACCTTTAAGTTATTTTATTGATGGGTTAATGAGCGGTAATCCGGATACTTCATTTACTTTGGAAGAAATTCAAAGAAAGATGCTAGATGAAGGGATTAGGACGTCTATATCATCAATAACTAGAGCTTTGGGTGATTGTGAGTTTGTTTCTAGAGTGACGGGGAAAAATAAAACTATTCAAGTTAGATCGACAGCGCCACCACTGCCCCTAGTTAATGCTTGTGAGGGTAATAGTAATAATGGTGATGATGATTTAGGGCTTGAAGCAAGGCAGGATTTTTTTTCGTTGGGAGAAAAACGTCGCTTAGGACTTAAAAGAAAAATTGTTAGAAAGTTTTGAGTTGGCATTAATGATTTATTATCATAAAATAGTGATGATGATTTTTTCAGGTTTGTCTAACCAGAGTTTAGCTAAAAAAATCGCAGGTGAGCTGGAGGTGGATTTGGGTAAAGTGGAGATCACTAGATTTGCCAATGATGAAGCTAGGGTGTGGGTAAAGGAGAGTAAGGTGGAAAAAGAAGTAGTGGTGATTCAATCTTTGAGTCAACCTACTGACCATAACTTGGTGGAGTTTTGTTTGCTTTGTGATGCTTTAAAACGAATGGGGGTGAGAGAAATAACGGCGGTGATTCCTTGGATGGGATACAGCAAGCAAGATAAGGTGTTTCGAGCGGGTGAGCCACTTTCGGTAAAAGTGATAGCTAAAATGCTTCAAGTAGTGGACTTAGAAAAGATTATTACTTTTGATCTACACAACTTATCGATTCTAGGATTTTTTGAGGTGCCGGTGGTGAATTTATCTGCTAGAGATTTATTTTTGGATTATTTTAAAAAGCAAGTGAGTCAAAAGACTTTGGTGGTGGCCCCGGATGCCGGAGCGGTGAAGGCTTCAACCAGTTTTGCCGATAGCCTCGGAGTGGGAGTGGCATATATAGACAAGAAAAGAGATTTAAAGACAGGTGAAGTGTCTATTAAAGGGATTAGTAGGGAAGTTAAAGGTACAGAAGTGATTATTGTTGATGACATGGTGGTGACTGGGGGGACTTTGATAAAAACAGCGGAGTTTTTGAAGAAGCAGGGGGTTAAATCGGTTAAAGTGGGGGCCACTCACCACTTGTATGTGCCAAGAACTCAAGAAAAATTAGATAAAAGCGTGATTGATGAAGTGGTGGTGACAGATACGATAGAGCAAAAAGTGAAGTCTAAGAAATTAAAGATCTTGAGTGTGGCTAAGATAGTGGTTGGTGAGATGGGCGGGTTAGAGCGGTGAAAGAAGGAGCTTCTCCAGTAAGTAGGGGTGATTTAAGGAGGGCGTTTGGGGAGATGGGGGATGGTGGTAAAGTTTATACTTCGCAACCATTAATTAATCCTAAGAATAGAAATGTGAATGACTGCTTGAGTGTTTTTGAGGCTTGGAGAGCAGGAAGAATGAGAGAAGATGGTAATCGTAAGCCATCTGGCCCTGCATGGAATGGGAGAAGGGGGTTGTAAATATTCCAGGGTCCGACCTTGGAATTTAGTCTAGGATAAGCGTCTCAATTTTATTAGTTTCCGATTCTTTAGTTGAGGTTTGAATAAATTTAAAATAATTTTTGACCTTGTCTGTTATATAGTTTGGGTAGAGCCAGTCTAGGGGTTCTTTTTGATATAAGAATACAGGCAATGAAGAGTGAGGGTAATCTTCAAGTTTTTTGACGAGTTTAGTTGGGTTTAAGTGAATATATTTAGATAAATAAAGGAGTTGCTCAGAAGTATCAACGGTAACACTTTTAAACTTTCCTTCAAATATTGAACCAGAGTGTTTATATTTATTTCTAAAATGGGCTGAATAGGTAACTGTTAATCGTTTTAGTAGATTTGATATATTTGTTTTATCCGTTGCTTTTGGTAGTTGTTTTAAGAGTAAGTGAAAGTGATTAGGCATTTGACAGTAGGTAACTAGATGTACGGTTGGTTCTTTTTCCAGGGTCCGACCCTGGAAGTTGTTGACCTTTTTTTGGTAGGCAAAGTGTCTGGTTCTTGGGTATTTTAGGTAGTAGGCGAGGATGTCAGTAAAAACTTGATAATCTTCTTTGTCTAAGAAAATTTTATGTTTATAAGCCCCGCGATTAAAGACATGATAAAAGTGTTGAGGTTTAAAGTTACGATGATGATATTTATTTGGCACTGTAATAAGTATAGCATAAATATTCCAGGGTCGGACCCTGGAATATTTTGGTGGTTGACGGCAAGATTGAGGGTGGTATATTGACAGAATACAAAGGCTTAAAAAAAAGCCTTTTTTTATTTTTCCAAGACATCTGTTTTGGTCCAAGAAACAGCACTCTGATTTAGGTCAGAGGGAAACCAAGTATCAAGAGGATGTTTTTTATTTTTATGAATAAAGAACAAAAATATCAGATCACTAATTTTGATCATTCTATTGATGATCAGCTATTTATGGCTTTGGGTCAGATTTCAAGAGTTATTTTTGCAAGCGATAACGAAAGAAAGCTTGGGGCGGCAGAAATTCTTTGGAGGTCATTGGCTTTACAAAATGGGGCTGGTATTTTGTTGCCAGAATCAAGAAGATTGGGTGGAGATGAAGCGCCATGGGAGAGAGCTGATTTAGTGGTAGTTGACAAGCTTAGGGAAGCCGCAACTGAAGAAGAGAAAGCACATGGAAGTCATTCTTTAATTTCAGCTTCTGACGTGGTTTTTGCAAAAGTAGTAATTGATTCTGACAAAAAGATGAGACTTGAGCAACAGTATAATATGTCTCGTTATGATGATCAAGACGGAGCCCTAAGAAAGCAGTTTCTTAGTGATGATTTAGACTTTTTTACAAACCCAAATGGTTCATTGGTTTCCTGGGATGTGGTGGCTGGATTTTATTTTAAGGCAAACGGTAGCCCCGGATTAAA
>CAXBYZ010000009.1:0-25565 GCA_963980215.1 uncultured bacterium
TCCAACTTATAAATAAAATTGAGAGTTTGAGGCGAAAAGATGTACTGGTTAATGTTGGACAGATTAATGGTGGAGAATCTAGAAATACTGTGATTGGCCAAGTAGAATTAAAAGGTGAAGTTAGGAGTTTTTATAAACCTAAATTTTATAAAACCATAGAGTTGTTAACTAATTATTTTAGTGAAAGATTTTCAGTTAAAGTTGATCATGAGATAGTAGTGGAAAATCCAGGATATTTTCATGATCAAGAAAAAGTTAAATTTGTTCAAGATAAAGTTGGAAATATTTTGTCTGAAGATGTAAGGGTAGAAGAGTCTTATGGTTGTTCGGATGCCAATATTTTTAATGATGGGCAAACAGATTTAGTTGTTTTTAACTTGGGCACTGGTGTTGAAAATCCTCATACTGTGAATGAAGAAGTAAGTGTTGAGAACATTAATAAATTAAGCTTTTTAGTAAAAGAGCTTTCGTGTAGCAAAGATTAATTTGTTATACTCTAAGGATTAGGAGAAATTTATGTCAATAACAAGACTAGATCAAATTAAAGAAAAAAATATTCAATCTGTTAAGGATTTGACTAAGTTGGGAGTGAATCCTTTTCCGGTAAAGACAAATAGAACTCACACTAATACAGAGTGTTTGGAAAAAGACGGCTTGAAAGTGGCGGTAGCCGGAAGATTGATGAGCTGGAGAGGGCACGGAAAGATTCGATTTGCTGATTTGGTTGATCAAACAGGAAAAATCCAACTGGTGTTTAAAGCGGATGAGATAGATGAAAAGTCTTTAGAGAATTTACGCTTTATTGACCGGGGAGATTTTTTGCAAGCTAGTGGAGAAACTTTTACCACTAAAGCCGGAGAGAGATCAGTGTTGGTGAAAAAATATGTTTTATTAGTGAAGGCAATCTTGCCTTTGCCTAGCCAATGGCATGGATTAAAAGATGTGGAGGAAAGATACCGTAAACGATACTTGGATATGATTTTAAATCCTGAAGTAACTTCAAGGCTAGAGACCAGAAGTAAACTGATTACTAATATGAGGGAGTTTTTGGATAAACGAGGCTTCTTGGAAGTAGAGACACCTACCCTGCAACCAGTTTACGGAGGTGGATTTGCCAAACCTTTTTCAACCCACCACAATGCTTTGGGGGCAGATTTTTACTTGAGAATTTCTGATGAGATGTACCTAAAGAGGTTGATTGTTGGAGGTATGGAAAAAGTTTATGAGATAACTAAAGTTTTTAGAAATGAAGGAATCGACTTTGATCACAACCCAGAATTTACCATGTTTGAAGCTCAAATTGCTTATGAGGATTATGAGTACGGGATGGATATTATTGAAGAGATTACTGAATATGCGGTCAAGAAATCTGCTGGTAAAACTAAATTAAAGTATAAAGATTTTGAGTTGGAATGGAGCCGTCCTTGGAAAAGATATCGACTAGTGGAAGCGGTGAAAGAGTACACCGGGATTGATCCTTTAGAGTGGAAAACTTTAGCGCAAGCTAAGAAAGAAACTTTAAAAATTAAGATGAAAGAAGAGAAAAAAGCTGAGCTTAATAAAATGCATACTATTGGTGAGGTGATGGCCTTTGCTTTTGAAGAAGGAGTGGAGGAAAAACTTATTCAACCAACTATTATTTACGACTACCCGATCGAAGTTTCCCCTTTGGCAAAAAAGTGTAAAGATGAGAGATTTACTCAAAGATTTGAACAGTTTGCAGCCGGATCGGAATTGGGCAATAACTACACCGAACTTAATGATCCGATAGATTTAAAGAGACGGTTTATTGAAGAGAAAAAACGAGAAAAAGCTGGTTTTGATGAGGCTCACCAAACTGACTATGATTACTTGACAGCTATGGAGCATGGCTTCCCGCCCACTTGTGGAATTGCGATTGGGATTGATCGATTGGTGATGATGATTACTAACGCTGATAACTTAAAAGAGATTATTCCCTTCCCAACTTTAAAACCGGAAAAAGCGGTGGGGCAAAAAGAAAAGTACGATTATCGTAGTAATAAAGTGGTGGCGATTTTGAGTAATAAATTGTCGGTAGGTTTGGCAAGTAATGCCTTGGGGCATTTGGCTTTTGCTAGCGGACATAGAGCTGAAGATTCATGGATGGGGAGAGAAGTTTATTTGGATGCCAAGGGCAAGAGTCATGCAGGTATTGGCAGATATCCGTTTGTGGTGTTGGAGGCAAGTGAAAAAGAAATTGGTAAATTGGTGGTTGAAGCTAGAGATTTACCAGACGTATCAATGGCCGATTATCCTCAAGAAATGTTTGATACCGGTCATGATGATGATTTAAATAAAGAAATTAGTAAAGCCAAGGACATGACTTATCATGCAGTGGTTCTAACTGGACCAACTGATATTATTAATAAGTTGACGCAGGGGTTGAAATTGTATGGTAAAAAGGGCTGATTTGTTTGACAAAGTTATAAGTTAACTGTAAGATTAAGTTATATGTTAATTAATACAAATCAAGTGGTTACCAAAACTGATTTAAGAATGAATTTAGCCGAGATTTTGGCGGCAGTTAAGAATGGTGAAGAAAAGATTGTGTCTGAAAGAGGCCGAATAATTGCTAGGATGACTCCCGTGGTAAAAAAAACAAAAGGTGATGATTTATTGAAAGAGGCAAAAGAGTTAGCAAAAAGTTTATCTAAATATACCTCAAAAGTTGATTCAACTACTTTTGTAAGACAAATGAGAGATAATCTTAAATAATGAAACAGGTTGTTATTGATTGCTCGGTGATAGTTAAATGGTTTTTCCAAGATGATGAACCCAGAGTAAAACAGGCATTAGAGTTAAGAAATCTAGCTACAACGAAAAAAATTCAATTGATTGCTTTAGAGTTTTTTTGGTTAGAAATACTGAATGTAGTAATGCTTAGTAAAAAAATTCCAAGTGATGAATTAAAAAAATTAGTCAATTTTTTTATTAAATTGAAAATTGACATTCAACCGATGAAATCAAGTTTAATTAACCAAATAATTTTTTTGGTTCAAAAATATAAAATAACCACTTATGATGCCAGTTATGTGGCATTGGCAAAAATAAATAAATGTCAATTAATCACCGACGATGTTAAGTTAAAGAATAAAACCAAATTAAAGTTTATTAAATTATTAAAGGATTATTAGTATGGTAAAGCGTGAAGAGTTGGTAAAATTTATTAACAAAACGATTGGTGAGGAGTTAATCACAAAGGCTTTGATTAAAGATGAGTTGGCTAATGGAGTTCAGTTTTTGGGAAGCGAAGATGTTTCTAGGGTGGTTTTGGGAGTGAGTTTGAATGAAGATTTTTTGAAAGAAGCAGTGAAAGCTAAGTCTCAATTTTGCATTTTTCATCATGGTTATGACCCAAGGGTTTGGAAATCTAGAATCCCAGCTAGCTCACAGAAAAGATTAAAGTTGATTATGAATCATGACTTAACGGTGATGGGTTTTCACTATGCTTTGGATGCTCACAAAGAGATTGGCAATAATGCAGTGATTGTTCGTGAGCTTGGAGCCAAGATTAAAGATACTCTTTTTGAAGAGTGGGGTTTTGTGGCTGAGTTTTCTACCCCGCAAAATATTGATGATTTGTCTAAAAAATGTGCTGAGTTGTTTGAACATGATATCTTTGCAGTTTTATCTGGACCAAAAAAGATAAAAACTATTGGAGTGGTGTCTGGCGGAGCTAAACCTTACGCTGAACACTTGGCAGAGATGGAAGAAAAAGGAGTTGAGCTTTTTGTTTCTGGTGAGACTAGTGAGTCAGTGCCACATAAAATGAAAGAGTCTGGAATTAATTACTTTGCTGGTGGGCATTATGCGACTGAGGTTTTTGGAGTCCAAAATTTAGGTAAAAAAATTAAAGAGAACTTTAAAGACAAACTAGAAGTGGAGTTTATAGATATCCCAAATGAGATCTAAGATGAATAGAGGCAAATCTTATGAGTTGGGGCTATGACAAAAGTGTTGCATTTGATTAGACATGGTGAGTCGGAGGCTAATCGAGCTGGGATTTACCAAGGTCAAACCTATGATACTCCCCTAACTAAAATGGGAGTGAGGCAAGCAAAAGCAGTGGCTAAAATTTTACCTGGAGTGAAAGCTGATGTGATTTACACCAGTCCCTTGAAGAGAACTTATGAGACAGCTGTAGAAATTAAAAAAGTAACTGATTTGAAACTAAAAGTTGAAGATAAATTGTTGGAGATTAGTCATGGTGATTGGGAAGGAAAAAAACCGGAAGAGTTTGATGAAAAAGAAAAATTATTGCTAAAAAAATGGAGGCGAAATCCAGTTGGTGTCCAGATGCCAAATGGAGAAAATATTAATGATGTGGTTAAAAGGTGTTGTTATTTTATTGATGAATTGCCAGAAGGAAGGTATATTGTTGTGGCTCATGACTTGGTGGTTCGAGTGATTGCCTCGATGGTTTTGAGTCATGATTTTAAGTATTTATGGAAGTATTACTTGGATAACTGTGGAGTAACTACAGTTAGTTTTGATCCATATAGACTAGTGTCACTTAACCAGAACTTTCATTTAATGGGAGTTAAATCTGTGTTAAATAGACAGGCATTGTAGCCTAGTGATAAAATCATAGACAGTATGTTAGATATAAAATTTATTCGTGAGAATCAAGAAGCAGTTGAGAAGGCTGCTCGTGATAAAGGAGTTGACCATAAACCAGTGGCTTTGGTGATTAAGCTTGATAAAAAAAGACGAGAACTACTTCAAAAAGTTGAAGAGATAAGAGCTCAGAAAAATAAGCTAACCCGGGATGATGTAGAGAAAGGAAGAGCCCTAAAAGTTAAGCTTAAAGAAGTTGAACCTAAACTACGTGAAGTTGAAGCTGAGCTTGATGAAGCGATGTTGAAAATTCCTAGTGTGCCAGACGAATCGGTGCCGGTGGGTAAAGATGAAGAAGATAATCAGGTGGTAAAAACTTGGGGAAAGAAACCAGATTTTGGTTTTGAACCGAAGGATCACGTTGAGTTAGGTGAAGCTTTAGATTTACTAGATATTAAACGAGGGGCAAAAGTAGGAGGGTTTAGAGGTTATTATTTGAAAAATGAAGCGGTATTACTACAGATGGGGATTATGCAGTATGCCTTGAATAAACTGATTGAAAAAGGATTTTCACCGATGATTCCGCCGATTATTGTGAAAAAACAAGCCTTGGTTAATACCGGCCACTTTCCGTGGGGAGAGTTAGATGTATATAAAACATTTGATGACGAAAAAGAGAAAGATACCCGTTACTTGGCCGGAACGGCTGAGGTGCCTTTAGTTAGTTATCATATGGATGAAACTTTGAATGAAAAAGATTTACCAATGTTATATGCTGGTTTCTCTGCTTGTTATCGTAGAGAGATTGGTAGTCATGGAAGAGATACTAGAGGAATTTATCGAGTTCATGAGTTTATGAAGATCGAGCAAGTGGTCTTGTGTAAAAATGATATGAAAGAGTCTTTGGAGTGGCTAGAGAAATTATCTTCATACTCTGAAGAGATGCTTCAGGAACTAGAGCTACCTTATAGAAAGATGAGAATGTGCACTGGTGATATGGGCGAACCGCAAATTAAAAAGTACGATATTGAAACTTGGATGCCGGGAAGAAATGGTTATGGAGAGACCATGTCTGATTCGGTGATGGGTGAGTTTCAGTCACGAAGAGCAAATATTAGGTATAAAACTAAAAAAGGTGAAGTGAAGTTTGTTCATATGCTGAATAACACGGCTTTGGCGGCTCCAAGAATATTGGTGGCAATTTTGGAAAATTATCAACAGAAGGATGGATCGATTAAAGTGCCCAAGGTGTTGCAAGGTTATTTAAATAAAGAAGTAATCAAGAAAAAATGAAGTTAAAAAAAGTTTGGAAAAACTATTTTAGATCAGAAGTATTAAAAGAAATAAATTCACCGGTGAATGGTTTGATCCGAGTAGTGACGGTGTTTAATAAACCTAGATTAATGATTGGGGGGATGATTCAGTCGGGGGGGATGGTGAGAAAGATTTGGGAAAAGGCAATTTTAAAGATAGTGAAGGAGGAGGTTGAAGTAAGTAAGGCTCTAGTAATTGGATTGGGTTGTGGTGATTGTGCTTTTGAGGTCCAAGATAATTTTCCCAAAGCAGAAATTTATGGAGTGGAAGTTGACAAACATGTGGTAGATTCAGCTAAATGTTTTTTTGATTTAACCAAAGTGAAAAAATTAAAGATTGCTGTAGACGATGGAGTGAGGTTTGTGGATAAAGCAGTAAAGTTGAAGAAAAAATTTGACTTGATTGCGGTGGATGTTTACTTGGGCCATAAAATGCCAATAAAGTTTAAAACTAAGAGTTTTTATAAAAAACTAGAACGATTATTAACCGATAAGGGCTTGGTGATTTTTAACCATTTATTCTTTAAAGAACATAAGAAGCAGGCACAAGAAATGGTTGATGGTTTGGACAAGGTATTTAAAGTAATTAAGTTGCAAAGAACGGCTAGTAACCTGCTGATTTTTGGGTATAAGTAGGTCTATGTTTAAATTTTTAGGAAAGTTGTTGGATACAAATGAGAGGGAAGTAAAAAATTTAAGAGAATTGGTGGATAAAATAAATGATAGTGAAGCTAAGTATAAAAAGCTAAAGAAGGGTGATTTTAAGAAAGAGACAGAGAAGTTTAAGGCAAGATTAAAGAAGGGTGAAAGTTTGGATGAGTTAATGGTTGAGACTTTTGCCTTGGCTAGAGAAGCGGCAGTGAGAACGGTGGGTTTAAGGCTTTATGATGAGCAGTTGATGGCGGCTATTTGTTTTCATCAGGGAAAAATTGCTGAACAAAAAACTGGAGAAGGAAAAACTTTGTCAGCCGTGCCCGCTTTGTATCTAAATGCTTTATCTGAAAAAGGTTGCCACCTAGTGACGGTGAATGATTATCTGTCTAAAAGAGATGCTGGTTGGAATGGAGTAATTTTTGATTTACTTGGTGTAAGTGTGGGAGTGATTGTTCATGAAAAAGGTTTTGTTTTTGACCCAAAGTATACAGATAATAAAGTGGATGATCCCCGACTCAAAAACTTGAAAGAGATTAACCACCAGGAAGCCTATAGGGCCGATATTACTTATGGAACTAATAATGAATTTGGGTTTGACTACTTGAGGGACAACATGGTTCAGAAGTTGAGCCAGATGACCCAACGAGGTCATAATTTTTGTATCGTTGATGAGGTTGACTCGATATTAATTGACGAGGCTAGAACTCCTTTGATTATCTCAGCTCCTGATTCTGAACCGACGGATAAGTACTTTCAGTTTGCTTCGTTGGTTGGTGAGTTATCTAAAGCAACTGATTATGAAAGTGATGAGAAGCATAAATCTGTCAATTTAACTGAACACGGAATAAAAAAGATTGAGAAAAAATTGGGAGTAGATAACCTTTATGAAAAAGATTTTGATACTATCCACCACTTGGAGCAAGCCTTGAAGGCCAGAGAGCACTTTCATAAAGATAGAGATTATGTGATTAAAGATGATGAGATAATTATTGTGGATGAGTTTACCGGCCGATTGATGTTTGGCCGAAGGTATTCGGAAGGGTTGCACCAAGCGATTGAAGCTAAAGAGAGTGTGACTATAAAGCAGGAGTCAAAGACTCTGGCAACAATTTCTTTCCAGAACTTTTTTAGAATGTATACCACCCTAGCAGGAATGACTGGAACAGCGGCGACTGAGGCTGAAGAGTTTAAGAAGATATATGACTTAGAAACTGTAGTAATTCCAACCCATAAACCTCTAGTAAGAGATGATGCTTCTGATATGGTATTTAAAACTACTAGAGCTAAGTATGCAGCCATCGTGAGTGAGGTTGAGAAATGTCATAAAAAAGGCCAGCCGGTGTTGATTGGAACTACCTCTATCTCCAAAAACCAGATTATTGATGAGTTCTTGAAGAGAAAGAAGATCCCCCATCAAGTTTTGAATGCGAAAAATCACCTGAAGGAAGCTAGTATTATTTCTCAAGCTGGAAAAGTAGGAGCAGTAACGGTGGCTACTAACATGGCTGGAAGAGGAGTGGATATTGTTTTGGGTGGTGATCCAAGTGAGTTACCAAAAAAAGAGTGGCAGAAGCAACACGATAAAATTCTAGAATTAGGTGGTCTTCATGTGATTGGAATTGAACGACACGAGTCTAGGAGAATTGATAATCAGCTTCGGGGAAGAGCTGGAAGACAGGGAGATGCTGGTTCGAGTAGGTTTTATGTGTCTCTGGAAGATGATATTATGCGGATTTTTGGCGGAGAGCAGATTAGTAAGTTAATGACTACTTTAAAGATGCCTGAAGATGTGCCCTTGGAACACGCGATGGTGACCAAAGCAATTGAACAGGCTCAAGTAAAGGTGGAAGGGTTTCATTTTGATTCGAGAAAACACTTGGTGGAGTACGACGATGTAATGAATAAGCAAAGAGAGATTATTTACAAAAAGCGAAGACAGATTCTTGACTTGGCTGAGAGTGATAAAAGTAAAGAAGAGCTGAAAGATAAGATGATCCAAATTTTAACAAAAGAAATCGATCTTGTAGCTCAAAATGGAGTAAGTCTTGAAACCTCTCAAGTGGATAGTAAGAAAATTGTGAGTGATTTTAATTTGATTGTTCCTTTTGACCCAAAATCTATAAAGAAGCTTCAAGGACAGATGGATAAGCTAGCTACCGATAAAGAGGTGAGTGCTTTGATGTTTAAGGCAATTGAGTCGGTGTATGAGCAAAGAGAAAAACAAGTTGGTGGGCCATTAATGAGAGAGATGGAGAAGTTTGTGATGTTGTCTACTATTGATAACTTGTGGATTGACCATCTTGATTCTATTGACGACTTACGAGAAGGAATTGGCCTTCGAGGTTATGCTCAAAGAGATCCGTTGGTGGAATATAAAGCTGAAGCATTTGGTAGTTTTGAGAGATTGATTGGGTCGATTGATTACGAGATAGCAAGAAGAATTTTTAGAGTTCAGATTACTCAAAAACCACGACCCACTGTACCGCAAGGAGAAGAGGTAAAACCACCTTCAAGGACAGTCCTTGAAGGTGAAGAAAATTCTTTTGCCAAGGCATTTGCTGGAGCTGGTAGTTCTGAAAAGCCTACAGGGACTGTCCTTGAAGGTGAAAAGGGGGAGAAGATTGGGAGAAATGACCCTTGCTGGTGTAAAAGTGGAAAAAAATGGAAAAAGTGTCACTATCCGGAGAAAGGGTAAACCTACAAGGATGATCCTTGAAGGTTAGGGGTTGATTTGGTAACGGCGGGTGAGGGTTTGATTGGAGTTTAACTTAATAATGATTTCTAGAATCATGTCTTTGATGTCTTGGTGGTAAGTGCAGTTGGTGCCGGAGCAAGTGCCAAAAAGAAATTCTTTTTGCTGTGAGGTCCTTTCTAAATCTAGACTACCTGAAATACCTTGGACAACTTCCCCTGATTGGTAGGTTAGAGAGTAGTCTAGTTGGTTAGCCAGATCAAGATCCCCCATGGCTAGAGTGAGAGCATTTCTGTCGACCCTTAGTTTTAACTTGGTCCAAGGAGTATTTGTGTCTTGTGAATGAGAGTTTGGCTTTGATTTGTTGCTTCTTGAGATTTTTTTCTTGGCTAAAACTGGTGATGGGTGAAAGAAAATCGCGGTAGTGATTAAAGAGAGGATTAGGGCTTTTTTCATAGTAGCCTCATGATATACTTTTAGGTAGAATTATGTCAAAAAAAGTTAAGATTATTATTGCGGTTTTGGTGGTAGCAGGATTAAGTCTTGGCTCTTTTATTTTACTTAAACCCAAAAAAGATCAAGGATTAGTAGAGAAAGAGATTAGTATTAAACAAGCTCAAGTGCCTGAGATTGAGATGATGTTGTATAAAGATCCAGCTGGTTTTTCTTTTGAGTACCCGAGTTTATTTGAAGTAACTGAAGTAGAGATAGATGACGATGAGGTCTTTTCTTCTCTAGAACTGACTGATAGTAGTGAGAGTAAGATAATTGTTAGAGTTTCTGATAGTGTTTATGATGACACTGATGAGTGGCAAGAGATGTTTGAAGAAATGAATGTGATTAGTGAGATTGAAAAAGTAATGTTTAGTGATATACCAGCAATCCAGTTTATGTCTGGAGCGCCAATACTGCTAAAAACGGTGGGGGTGGAGAGTAAGATTATTTACTTGGTAGAGAGTGAGGCAGATAATGGCGGATTTTTTGACCAAGCTCATAAACAGATTGTGGATTCGTTTGTTTTTGATGACTTTGTTTATGGCAGAGCTGGAGAGCAAGAATCTGAAGAAACTGGTAATGATGAAGATGTTGTTTTAATTGAAGAAATATTGGAGTAAATTATATGAAGTATAAGCAAGTGTTTTTATTAATAATTAGCGGTTTAATTTTATCTGGCTGTGGGCAAAAGATATCCCAAGAAGAGCAAGTAAAGTTGCCAGCATTACAAAATACAACAGAAAAGGAAGTTATGAAAGAAGAAACAAAAGAAGAGACTTTAGTAACAATTACTGATTTTGCAACCTTAAAGATTGCTAGCGGTGAAGTCAAGATTAAGTTGTATAAAGAAGAGGCCCCGAATACAGTGAAAAACTTTTTGTCTAAATCAAGTTCTGGTTACTACGAGGGTTTGAATTTCCATCGAGTCGAAGATTGGGTAGTTCAAGGTGGAGACCCTAAGGGCAATGGAACCGGAGGCGGAAATATGCCAACGGAGTTAAACAAACAAGTATTTAAGCGAGGAAGCGTAGGAGTGGCTCGAGGTGGAGATATTAAGATCTCTAATGATTCACAATTTTTTATCTGCACGACCGATTGTGATTTTTTGACAGGCCAGTACACAAACTTTGGTGAAGTGGTGAGCGGAATGGAGTTGGTCGATAAAATAAAAATTGGGGATGAGATCTTAAAGATTACTCCAACAAAGTAATAGATGAAGAGTCGTGTTTATTGGTTGCTAGCTTGGTACTTAAAATCTTTAGCTGTTTTGCAGTTGAAGAAGAGTAAGAAAATGACGGTGATTGGGGTGACCGGTTCGGTGGGTAAAACATCTTGCATGATGGCAATTAAGGCTGTTTTGGAGGATGACTTTAAGGTAAAAATTTCAAAGAAAGCTAACAGTGAAGTGGGTATCCCTCTGGATATCTTGGGTTTTAAAGTGAGAAGTTACGGACTGGTTGATTGGTTGTGGTTGTTACCAGTGGCAGCAATTAAATTACTTACTAATTTTGAAAAGTATGATGTTTATGTGGTGGAGATGGGCATAGATAGCCCTCATCCTCCCAAAAACATGGCTTGGTTGCTTAGTATTGTAAAACCTAAGATCGGAGTGTTTTTAAATGTTTTTCCAGTTCATACTGAGCCATTTGAAAAATTAGCTGGTGAGCCGATTGATAGAATCTTAAAAGAGAAGGGTAAGTTGATTGAGAGTTTACCTAAAGATGGTTGGGCGATCTTAAATAAAGAAGATAAAAGAGTAGCTTCTTTTGCCAATAAAACTAAAGCGAGGGTAGTGAGGGTAAAAAGATCTGACCCAAAATTAATGGCTATAGCGGTGGCAAAGATTTTTGGAATAGATAAAGAAAAAGCTGAAGGAAAGTTTAATAAAAATTATAAATCCCCGCCTGGGAGGATGACTATTATAAAGGGAGTTAAAAATACAACTTTGATTGATTCTAGTTATAACTCTTCAAAAGCTTCGGTTATTATGGCTTTGAAAATCTTGGATAAAAGTTGGTTGACAAGGATTATCCTTGTCAGTAGAAAAGTAGTCATACTGGGAGATATGCGAGAGCTGGGTTCTCTGGCAAAAGAAGAGCATGAGCTAGTTGCTAAAAAAACTAGTCATGTAGCAGATGTAGTAGTGGTGGTTGGACCCTTGATGAAAAAGTATTTTGTGCCACAGTTGCTTAGAAGTGGTTTTGATAAAAGTAATTTGTTTGTGTTTGACAATACTTATACAGCCTCTAAAGAAGTTAGAGAGAAAATTGTTCAAAGTGGTGATTATGTTTTGATTAAAGCATCGCAAAATACTTTGCTGTTTGAGATTATTGTGGAAGAATTGATGAGAGATAAAAAACAAGCTGAGGTTTTGCTTTGCCGAAGAGGAAGTTTTTGGGATAAGAAGAGAGCAGATATTCGGAAAAAAACTGGTACAATTTAGATATGAGCGGATTTCTTTTAAAGTTATTTCACTTTCCAATTTTTTGGTATAAAGACTGCTTGAGTTGGTTTAAAAGATTTTTTAGAAATTTAATTATTTTTCTTAACAATAAGCTGGCAGTTTCGTTGATGTTTAGAATGTTTTTTGTGCCTTTGTTTCATGACACTAGTATAGTGGGTAGGTTGCTGAGCTTTTTATTTCGATTTTTTAGAGTAGTTTTGGGTGGATCGTTTATTTTGATAGTAGGGGTAGCCATGATTTTTTGGTTTTTACTTTGGATACTACTGCCAGTAATTTTAGTGCTAAGTGGTGATGGTTTGGGAGTAATGCTACTGATTGGTGTTTGGTTGGTTGATTTTGTTTTTAAGCTAAAAAGGTTGCCAATAGATAGGGGTTTGAAGCGGGCGAAAAATAATAGTCAGTTTTTAAAAACTTGGCTTAAGGAAGATGAGGTAGTAGTAGAGATGTTGAAGAAACTAGAGATATCTGTAAAATCTTTTGATGCCTTGAAGACAATCTTAATAGTTGATGACTGGAAACAACTAGGAATTGATGAGATGAAGAAACTTAAAGATTCTTCTCTTTCAAGCAAACACTTGTTTATGGCTTTATTGAAACATAATGATTGGAGATATCAGGAAGCTATAGTTACTTGTGAGTGGATGAAGAAAAGAAGGCTGTGGAGCAAAGTCCCCTTTTTATGGGATAAGGAGTTTAGAGCAAGGCCAATAGGTGGAGTAAATCGAGCTTGGACGGGAGTGCCAACCCCGACTTTGGATTTATATAGCACTGATTTAACCAAACAAGCCTCGAAAGCCTCGTTGCCAGAAATTTTGGGGAAAAATGAAATTATTGCTGATATTGTTGATATTTTGGGCAGGAAAGAGATGAATAATGCTTTGGTGATTGGTGAACCTGGAAGTGGAAAGAGTACCTTGATCAAAGGGATTGCTCAAGAGATTGTGAGGGGGATCTCTAGTCAGGATTTAAAGTTTAAAAGATTAGTCAAACTTGAAGTGGCTAGATTGGCTTCGAGTGCTAGCGGGGCGGAGTTAAATCATAGAATCACGAATATTATTGATGAAATTATTAAAGCGGAAAATATTATTTTGTTTGTGGATGGGATTCACTACTTGGCTTCTGTTAATAAAAGAGGGGCAGAGACTAGTGATTTGTTTATGGCCTTAGAACCACCATTGTCTTCTGGAAAATTTCAGTTTATTGGAACGACTACTGGTGAAAATTATAAAAAATATGTTGAACCCAATGAAGCTTTTGCTCGATTGTTTGATGTAGTCAAGCTAAAAAGTGCCACTACAAAACAAACTTTACCAATCCTTGAATATGTAGCCCACACTCAAGAAAATTCAGAAAAAATTGAAGTAACTACTATGGCTTTGCTTAAGATTATTGAGTTGGCTGATAGATTGATTCATGATCGTGAGTTTCCTGATAAAGCTGTTAATTTGCTTGATGAGGCGGTGGCTCAACTAAAATCTATGGACAAGAAGATAGTAACTTCTAGCTTAGTGGAAAAATTAGTCAGTAAGAAAACTAACGTGCCGGTGACTAGGTTGAGCCTTGAAGACAAGAAGTTGCTGTTAAATTTGGAAGATAAGTTGCATAAACGAGTAGTGGGTCAAGATAAGGCTATTAGTGCCGTAGCTAATGCAGTTAGGAGAGCTAGAACAAACTTGATGAGCCACGATAAGCCAATTGCTAGTTTTATGTTTGCGGGACCAACCGGTGTGGGTAAAACTGAGACAGCGAAGACGTTGGCTCAAGAGTTTTTTGGCTCGGAAAATACAATGATTCGACTGGATATGAGTGAGTATCAAACCTTGGACAGTATTGGAAGGTTGATTGGAACTTCAACAGGGAAAAATCAAGCTTCTGGAGGGCAACTAACCGAAGCGGTAAAACACCAACCTTACACCCTGGTTCTTTTGGATGAAATTGAGAAAGCTCATAAAAATATTGTGAATGTATTTTTACAAGTTTTGGATGATGCTAGATTGACTGACAGTGATGGACACGTGATTGATTTTTCTAATACAATTATTATTACAACTACTAATGTAGGAACAAGGGAAATTCTTGATGGTAAAGATGGAATGAAAGCCTTAGAAGCTTATTATTCCCCTGAATTATTAAATAGATTTACGGGATTGATTGTTTTCAATTCTTTAACAAAACTAGAGATAAAAAAGATTGTTCAGTTAAAGTTGGGTAAGCTAGTGGATAGTTTAAAGAAGCAAGATATTATGATTGAGTTTGGAGATATTGTAATTGATGGTTTGGCTGATTTATCTTTTTCTGAAAAATGGGGCGGAAGACAAGCGGACCGAGTGATCCAAGAAAAAGTTATGGATGTGATAGCTACGAAATTACTTAAAGGTGAGATAAAGAAAAAACAATTATTTCAAATAAATGAGCTTGGTTAAACAACAAATTATTGAAGTAAAGACTCGCCTTGATCAGTTGCTAGGGGCGAGTAGTTTTGATGAAAAAAAAGCCAAGCTACTTAAACTTGAAGCGGAGTCTCGGGATGAGAAGATTTGGCAAGATAGAGAAAAAGCTCAGAACTTGATGCAGAGTATCTCTAGTCTTGGAAGTGAAATTGAAGGTTTGAGTAATTTGCAGGCTGAAGTTTTGTCTATTAGCGAGTTGATTGATTCGTCTGAAGATGAGGCTGATTCTTTAGAATCAGAAGTTAATCAGCTAGAGAAAAAACTAGAGCAGTTAGAGAAAATTAAGTATCTTTCTGGGCCTTATGATAACCGAGCAGTGATGTTGATGATCCATGCTGGTCAGGGTGGCACTGAAGCGATGGACTGGACTGAGATGTTAAAGAGAATGTACATGCGTTATGCTGAGAGGCATGATTATAAAGTTAAGTTAGTTAATGAAACTTTAGGGGAAGAGGCGGGAGTTAAAAGCGTGACTTTAACTATTGAGGGAAAGTATGCTTATGGCTACCTAAAGAGAGAGAAAGGAACTCATAGATTGGTTAGGCAGTCCCCTTTTAATGCTGATAATTTAAGGCAAACTTCTTTTGCTTTAGTAGAAGTTTTACCGATTTTGGAGGAGGCTGATGAGATTGAGATTAAAGATGATGATATAGATATTGAGTTTTATCGCTCATCTGGTTCTGGTGGACAGAATGTAAACAAAGTATCCACGGCAGTGAGATTGAAGCATAAACCAAGCGGAATTGTGATTGAGTGCCAGACTCAAAGAACTCAGGAACAAAATAGAAAATCGGCCATGAAGACTTTGATGGCCAAGTTGTGGCAGATTGAAGAAGAAAGAAGAAGAAATGAGATGAGTGAAATTAAGGGCGAATATAAGCATGCTTCTTTTGGGAATCAGATTCGATCTTATGTTTTGCACCCTTATAAACAAGTGAAAGATTTAAGAACTAATTATATTGATAAAAATCCTGATGGTGTGCTTGACGGTAAACTTGACGGCTTTATTGAAGCTAGCTTAACTTTAGGCTAGAATGAATGTTATATGGAGGAAAAAAATATGACTGATGAAATTAAAGCACTAAATTTAAACTCTGATGAAGAGGTTGTAAAAACCCCTGAGTCAACTGCGATTCCCGCAACTACCACTCAAGCAACTCCCAGACCCATGGTAACTGCTGATCCTAAAAAGAAGCTGTTGATGATTTTGGCGATTGTTCTTTTAGGAATTGGGAGCGGGTATGGAATTTATTCTTTTAAATCTCCTAAGACTCCAAAAAAATTAGCTACTGAGGCTACTGGAGAAGTGGTGGCTGGCGATACTTTTGGAGTGATGGATGAAGATGCTTTTAGGGATACAGCTGAAGGTGAGATGGCTTCTGGCGGAATTGGTGACGAAGGATCACATCACTTGATCCGTGAAGGAGGAGAGTCTAAGTATGTTTACTTGACCTCTTCTATTATTGATCTTGATCAATTTGTAGGCAAGAGTGTAAAAGTGTGGGGAGAGACCTTTGGAGCTCAACAAGCTGGCTGGCTGATGGATGTTGGCCGTTTGGAAGTAAAATGATTGTTTTTCAACAAGTTACAAAAGAATTTAATGATGGTGGCAGAGCCTTGAGTGAGGTTTCGTTTCAGATTAAGCCTGGTGAGTTTGTGTTTTTTACCGGTTCTTCTGGGGCAGGAAAAACTACAATAATGAAGTTACTTCGGAAAGAAAGTGTTCCTAGTTCTGGGACTATTTTAGTTGGTGATATGGATCTTTCTCAAGTCGAAGGTGAGCAGATCTCTGACTTAAGAAGAGATGTGGCTGTGTGTTTTCAAGACTTTAAACTGCTTAGTGATAGAACTGTTTTTGAGAATGTGGCTTTAAGTTTGGAGATTGATGGTTTGGAGGAAGATGAAGTCAAGGAAAAAGTAATGGAGGCTTTAAGGAGTGTGGGTTTGAAGAAAAAAGATAAATTCTTTCCGATCCAACTTTCTGGTGGAGAGTTACAGAGAGTAGGAATAGCTAGGGCGATTGTGTCTAAGCCAAGCGTTTTGATTGCTGATGAACCAACGGGGAATTTGGACCCAAAATCTGGTTTTGATATATTTAAACTTTTTAAAGAGATTAATTTAACTGGGACAACAGTCTTGGTAGCTACTCATGACTCTAATGTAGTTGATAAATTTAAAGAAAGGGTGATTGTAATTAAAAAAGGAAAAGTTATTAATGATAGCAAGAAAGGTAAGTACCAATCATGAAGTTTTTTGATAGGACTACCAAGTTGATGAAGAGAAGTCCTTTTCAGGTATTGGCTGCAGTGATGGCAACAACCATGACTTTGTTGGTAATATCGGTATTTTCTTTGCTCTCGTTTGGATCGATAAAAATTCTCCAGTACTTTGAGGCAGCCCCTCAGGTAATTGCTTTTTTTAAGCCGGGTGAAGATTTGGAAGATTCCCAAATCTCTAATATTCGAGCTCAGTTGGAAAAAACTGGAAAGTTAAATGACTTTAGGTATGTGTCTACAAGAGAAGCTGAGGCAATTTACAAGGATAAAAATAAAGATAATCCCCTTCTTTTAGAGTTGGTTGATTATAATATATTACCAGCATCAATTGAGATCTCGGCTCTTGAGCTTTCGGATTTAAGTGAACTGAATAGTATTTTGTCTGTTCAGGAGGGAGTTGATGATGTAGTTTTTTATGAAGATGTGATAGCTAGTCTGAGTAATTGGATTAATAGTGTTAAGGGTTTGGGGTTGGGAGTGATTATTTACTTGACTCTTGAGTCTATCTTGGTAATTTTGGTGGTGACGGGAATGCAGATTGCTATTAAGCGAGATGAGATTGAGATCCAGAGACTACTGGGAGCTACGAGAAGGTTTATTATTAAACCTTTTATTATTTCAGGAGTGATTTATGGATTGGTGAGTAGTTTTATTGCTTGGTTTATTAGCTACTTACTGCTTCTTTACTCAACTCCTTTTATTGCAAATTGGCTTCAAGATATTCCAATCTTGCCAGTACCATTCTTGTTTATGTTGGCCTTGTTGGGGGGAGAGTTATTGTTTGGAGGGTTGATTGGAGCTGTTTCTGGATTGATCGCAACAAGAAGATTTTTAAAAGAATAGTATGTTGAAAAAAATCTTAATTTTACTGATAGGGTTTTTTTTGGTGGCAATTCCGGTAAGATATGTTTCGGCTGATTTGAGTGATGATTACAAAAATACTCAAGAGAGAATTAAGGAGTTGGAGCAAAAAATTGCTGAAGCTAGAGGTCAACAAAAAACACTGAAGAGTACTATTGGTTACTTGGATAATCAAATTGAGTTAACCAAAACCCAGATTGAGCAAACTGAAGATGATTTAAAAAAACTTGGTGAGGAAATTGCTACCTTGTCTGTAAAGATTAGTAGGCTGGATGAAAATTTGGGAGATGTCTCTACTTTGCTGGTGTCTCGAGTGGGGGCGGCTTATAAACGAAAGTACTTTAAACCAATGTATGTCTTTTTATCTGCTGGTGGCTTTAGTGAGTTTTTGGAGAGCAATAAATACTTGCAGGTAGCTCAAGCCAATGATCGAAAAATTTTACTGGAGCTACAAAACTCTAAGGATGATCATGAAAAACAAAAGCAAGTAAAAGAGGTGAAGCAAGATGAGGTGGAAAACCTCCAATTGACCTTGCAGTCACAAAAAATAATTTTAGGACAACAGCAACAGTCAAAGAAGGAGTTGTTGGAGTTGACGGCTAATGATGAGGCAAAGTTTCAGGAACTAAGAACTAAACTAGTGGCTGACCTTGAGTCTATTGCTCGAGCAATGGGTTCGGCTGGAGTAAAGATTGGTGATGTTAAGAGAGGTGACACTATTGCTTATGTGGGGAACACTGGGTGCTCGACTGGAGCTCACTTACACTTTGGTTTGTATAAAGATAATTCTGTGATTGACCCAAAGCCGTACTTAGAAAATGGTAGTTTTGAGAAACCATTAAGTGGCTATCCTTCTAATGTAACTCAATGGTTTGGGGAGAATGCCCTGCCCTCGTTGTATGGAGGCGCGGGACACAATGGTATAGATATGGCTCTTGGTGGATCTGGTCATCCGATTAAGGCGGTAAAAGATGGAGTGGCTTACAGCGTGTCTGACTCGAGAGCCTGCTCGTGTGGCTATAACTACTGTACTGGAACTGTGGGGAAAGGAATAAGAGTTGAACATGATGATGGGTTGGTGACCTTGTACTGGCATATTTTGTAGAGATATGAAATCGATAAAAATATTAATAGTGTTAGGCGCCGTAACGGGCGCTATTTTTTTAGGTGGAGGAAGTGAAGTAATGGCGGCGGATGTAGTTTTAAATGAGATATTTGCAAACCCGGTAAATGAAGATGATGAGTTTATTGAACTGTATAACCTGAGTGACCAAGATATAGAAATTACTGGATACACAATTTCTGACTTGAGTAAAAGCTATAGCGTGCCGGTAGCTACAATTTCTGCCAAGAACTTCTTTGTTTTAAAGAAAGCTTTGACTAGCATTGCTCTAAATAACTCTGGAAACGAAACAGTAACTTTGAAAGATGGTAGTGGTAATGAAGTGGATAGTTTTAGTTTTGATGGAACTAAAGAAGGGACGTCTTACTCTCGGATTGGTGATGGAGATGATAATTGGGTGGAAGAGACCACACCCTCTGAGGGTGGAGCCAACCAAGCCCCACCGAGTCCAACGCCAACGCCGACACCAACACCAACACCCAGTCCTAGTCCAACACCAACTCCGACACCAACACCAACCCCGACGCCCTCACCCACTCCTACATCTAGTCCAAGCCCGTCTAACCCACTTACAGGGACGGACCCTGAAGGTGTGACAGGGTCAGACCCTGTCAGCTTGGAAGTTGGAGAAGTTAAGGGGGCGAGTGAAGGAGGAGAGAAGAAAGAGGTGGAGGAAAAAAAAGATAAGAGTTATTTAGTGTCTGGGGGTTTGGTGGTTTTGGGATTAATATTAATAAGTGGGACTGGCGTGGTTTTTTATAAACAAGGTTTGTATAATTACAAGAGTGATGAAAAGTAAAAAGATAAAACTTTGGTTACCAGTATTTATTTGGGCAGGGGTGATTTTTTCGTTCTCTAGCATGTCTATTAATCAATCTGAATCTTTTAGTTGGATAGACTTTGTGATAAAAAAATCGGCCCATGTAACTGAGTATGCGATCTTGTATTGGTTGTTGTTTAGAGCAATGTCTCAGAATAATAAAGATGCTTCAAGGAAAGTGTTTATTAAGGTTTTTGTATTGACTGTTTTGTACGCTCTCTCTGATGAGTGGCACCAAACTTTTGTGCCGGGGAGAGAAGGAACTTTAAGGGATGTTGGTTTTGACACTATTGGGGCTTTGATTAGTTTAAATCTAAAAAAGAGGAGTGTATGAAAGTTTTAGTAACAGGGGGAAGAGGATACATTGGTTCAATTACTGCAAAGAGTCTCGAGGGGAAAGGCCACACAGTGGTGATTTATGATAAAAAAGACGGGCAAGACATTCGTGATCAAGAACTTCTTAAAAAAACATTGAGGGATGAGAAAATTGAGGCAGTGATGCATTTTGCTGCTTACATAGAGATGGGCGAGTCTATGAAAAACCCTTATAAATACTTTGAGAATAATGTTTTTGGGTCTCTTAGTTTACTTGAGGCGATGACAAAAGTGGGGGTAAATAAAGTGATATTTTCTTCAACAGCGGGGGTTTATGGCAACCCGGTTCAAGTACCAATAAAAGAAGATGATAGAAAGTTACCAGAGAATCCTTATGGAGAATCTAAATTAATGACCGAGAAACTTCTGGAGTGGTATGACAAAATCCATGACATAAAGTACATCACCTTAAGGTACTTTAACGCAGCCGGGGCGACTCTGGATGGGACGATGGGAGAAAATCATGAACCAGAGTCTCACTTGATTCCAAATATTATCAAAGCAGTTGTTGAAAAAAGGGGGTTTAAACTTTTTGGTGGGGATTATCCTACCCCTGACGGTACTTGTGTCAGAGATTATATCCACGTAGTTGATTTGGCTGAAGCTCATATTTTAGCCTTGAAGGCTTTGAAAGATGACCATAAAAGTGATGTTTTTAATGTGGGGGCTGGCAAAGGCTACTCGAATAAAGAAGTGGTTGAGATGGTAAAAGCTGTGTCTGGAGAAGATTTTTTGGTTGAGATTGGGTCGAGGCGACCGGGCGATGCGAATGAACTGGTGGCTGACAGCAGTAAGCTTCAAAAAGAGCTTTCTTTTAAACCTAGATATTCTGATTTAAAAACTATTGTTGAGAGTGCTTATAAGTATCATACAAGTAGTGGGCATTTATAAAGATTGCTGATATACTTTAAAGTAATATGGAGTTTGATAAGCTTGTAGTTTCATTTCTAGTTGACGAAGTGGTTGGCGGATTTTTTGTGAATGTACCTCCTGGTCATGTGGCTTGTATCCACGACTTGGGTCGAGGAGTTTTAAAGAAAGTTTGGGGACCGGGTTTACATCTAAAGATTCCTTTCTGGCAGAGAGCCAAGCTGTTTAATGCTCAAATTATTGAGTACTTGATTCGCCATGACTTTGACCTTTCTAATGAAGAGTCAATGGGAGATGAGGCTTTGATTGTAAAGACCTCTGATGGTAATAATGTTCAAGTTGAAGGGTCGGTTTTATTAAAGATTGATAAAGGAAGAGCTAATGAGCTTTGGGAAAATATTGGAGAGAGATTTATCTCTAAACTGGTTCGACCTGCTTCTCGAAGCAGAATTCGCTCAGTTTTGTCTGAAGTGTCTATGGACCAATTAACTACATATAGACCTCAAGTAGAGAAAAAAATAATTAATGAACTTAATAATATTTTTAATAAAGCTGGAATTATTTGTGATGAGTTTTTGTTATCTGAAGTTAAAGATCTTGGAAGCTTGAAGACAAAAAAAGACGATAAAGTGATTTTTACTGAAAAAGAGGTTAAGTCAGACAAAGGCTAGTTTTAAGACCTCGTCTAAGTGAGAAACAAAGTTGAATTTGATATCTTTTTTAATTTTATCTGGGATTTTGTCTAGATTCTTTTGGTTGGTTTTGGGCAAGATTATGGTTTTAATACCAGCTCGGTGGGCGGCAATTACCTTTTCTTTAACACCCCCGATTTCTAGAACCCGACCCCTTAAGGTGATCTCACCTGTCATGGCAACATCTTTCCTAACTTTTTTGTTGGTTAAAGCTGAAATTAAAGCTGTAGCCATGGTGATACCAGCTGAAGGACCGTCTTTGGGAACGGCACCCTCTGGAACATGGATGTGGATATCTAGGCTTTTATAAAAATTCTTATCTAGGTCTAAGTCCTGCCAACGGGAACGAGTATAGGAAATGGCTGCTTGAGCTGATTCTTTCATGACTTCCCCTAGTTGGCCGGTTAGGATTATCTTGCCTCGACCTGGAACGGTGGCTACTTCGACAAACAAGACATCGCCCCCTGCTTGAGTCCAAGCTAGACCAGTAGTGAGGCCAACATCGTCTTTTTTCTCTTTTAAAACTGGCGTAAATCTTTCTGGACCAAGATAAGTGGTAATGTTTTTAGGGGAGACAGTAAAGGGAGTTCTTTTTTTCTCGGCGATTTTTTTGGCAAGTTTTCTCATGATTTTACTTAGTTCTCGTTCTAGATTCCTAACCCCTGCTTCACGGGTATAACTGGAGATAATTTTTCTAATGGTAGTAACTGGGAACTTAGCTTGAGATTTTTTAAGACCGTTACTTTCTAGAGTTTTTTTGATTAAGTACTTGGTGGCGATTTTTTCTTTTTCATTGGCGGTATAACCAGAGAAGCGAATGATCTCTAATCGATCTTGTAAGGCTGGAGGAATGGTATCTAAGACATTAGCGGTAGTGATAAACATGACTCTTGAGAGATCGAAAGGAACTTCCAGGTAGTGATCGGAAAACTCGGTGTTTTGTTCCGGATCTAGAGCCTCTAGAAGAGCTGAAGACGGATCACCTCTAAAGTCGGTGCCGATTTTGTCGATCTCGTCTAACATAAAGACTGGATTGTTTGAGCCAGCATTTTTGATACCTTGAATGATTCTTCCTGGCATAGCCCCAACATATGTTTTTCGGTGGCCTCTAATTTCGGCTTCATCCCTGATACCACCTAAAGAAATTTTGACAAATTTTCTTTTTAAACTTCTTGCAATGGATTTGCCAATTGAAGTTTTTCCAACTCCTGGAGGACCAACAAAACAAAGAATGGTAGGTCCTGAATTAGTTGTTTTTGATTTTTTCTTGAGTTGCATAACTGCTAAGTACTCGGTAATTCTCTCTTTAACTTCATCTAAACCATAGTGGTCGGTTTCTAGAATTTTTTCGGCAGACTTGATAGTAACTTTGTTTGGGGTGGAGATACTCCAAGGAATTTCACAGAGCCAGTCAAGATATGTTCTGATGTAGCCTGCTTCTGGATTGTAGGTGTGCATGCTACCAAGTTTTTTTAGTTCTTTTTTGGCTCTTTGATTTACATCTGTTGGCATCTTGGCTTCTTTGATCTTGGTTTTGTATTCTTTTACTTCCTTGGTTTCTTTGACATCGCCTAACTCTTTCTGGATGGTTTTTAGTCTTTCTCTTAGAATGTTTTCGCGCATTGATTTATCAAATTTCTTTTGAGTTTTGTTGACAATAGATTTTTCTATTTCTAAAATTTTTAATTCTTCTGAAAGATAACTAGAAATTAAGGTGAGACGTTTTTTTACTTCTAATGTCTCGAGTAGATCTTGCTTTTTCTCTGTTTTTAGATCCAAGTGACTGGCAACTTGGTCGGCCATTTCTGAAGGAGTAACTCCACTCATGACTCGCATAAACATAAGAAAGTCGACGGATTTCCCGGTGTTGACTGCTTTTTTGAATTCTTTACTTACGTGATTAGTGAGTGCGGTGACTTGATGAGATTTTTCAATGATTTCTGGAAGTTTTTCAACTGTTGCTAATAAGAATGATTGGCTAGTAGTAAGAGAGTTTATTTTGACTCTAGATATACCTTTAACAAGCGCGTTGACTTCTCCGTTGGTTTTGTAGATTCTTTCTAGACTGCAGAGAGTACCGACGCCATAAAGATCTTTTAGCTCTGGTTCTGATACTTTAGCGTCTTTTTGAGTGACAAAAACTATTAGGCGGTCGTTCTTGAAGGCGGCTTCGATACCAGCGTTGGATTTGGGTCGACCAAAAGTAAGAACTGCCTCGGTATGAGGAAAAACCACACCCTCCCTAAGAGGAACAAGGGGGAGAACTTTTTGCTGTTTTTTAACTAAATTTGGTCGTAATAATATGCTCATGAGTTAGCAGTATAATTTATTGAGTGCTAAGAATCAAGCCTTAATTTTAGCAAGGTCACCATTTAAAATTATTGGGTTGGTGTCTCTGATTTCTTCAAAGTAAGAAATTTTGGGGATTGGATTTAGTAGATAGATCTTCTTTTTTAGATAGTAGGCAAAGCCAATCTCCATTAAGGTGTTGCCACCGATATAGTTTTTGATTTTATTTTTGGTGGGATTAACAACTAAGATAGCATCAGCTTTTTTGATGTTATCAAAGTGTTTAACTACATTGACAGAGCCGTGTTTTAGTTTGTGTTGATCCAGATCATTAAAGGAGAGTTTGTTTTGATAGATTAGGTTGGTGGTTTTGGGGAGAATAATTTGGTGACCTAACTTTTCAAGTTCGTGCTTAATCCGAATAATCTCATTATGAACTTTTAGTGAAGCGCAAATACAAATTTTCATAAGATACCTCTATCACACTCCTGGAGTGTGATTAGCTTTTGAGTCGATGATGATAGTGGTGGGGCCGTCGTTTACTAGACTAACCTCCATGTAACCACCAAATTGACCGGTTTCTACTTTTAGGCCTTGATCGCGAAGAGTTTTTATAAATTGAAGATAGTATTTTTCTCCAACTTCTGGATTGGCAGCGTTAATAAAGCTCGGTCGATTACCTTTTTTGACATTACCAGCTAGAGTAAATTGAGAGATAACCAGGACTTCTCCGTTGACGTCTTTTAAGTTTAAGTTCATTTTTTTATCTTGATCGGCCATGATGCGAAGACTGGAAATTTTTTTGACCAAATAATCTAGGTCTTGGTCGGTATCCCCTTTTACGACTCCAAGTAAAACTAGGTAGCCTTTTTCTATCTGACCAATTACTTTTTGATTGATAGAAACTTTAGCTTTGGAAACTCTTTGGATGATGGCGATCATGTTAATTAAAACCTTGAATTAAATCTTTAAGGGTTTTTTGAGGGTCATTTGATTTGGCAAATTCTGAGGCAATCAAGACACCTTTGGCCCCGAGTTTAAGAGATTTTTTAATATCTTCTCTGGATCTAATGCCACCGCCAACAATGAGGGGTTGTTGGGAAAGATTAACGGCTTTTTTTATTAACTCAGGATGGGCTTGAACCATTGGAGTAGGGCCACCAATTAATTTTGGATCTTCAAAACCTAGGTAGTCCGGATGAAGCTTAGTGACTTCTTCTATTTGATCCAAAGAGTCGGTGATAACCATGACTTTTAGTTGATGCTGATGACATAAGGCAAGAGTTTGACTGATGATTTTAAGCTTGAGAGAGTGGTTTGAGTGATTAAGAAGAGTACCGGTAATAAAGTTTTTTTGTTTAATAATATCTTTTGTATCTAGGTGCTGAGTCCAAACTGGGAAATCTAGTTGTTGAGTTACTTGTTTTAGGTCAGCCGTTTGGAGACAAGGGGTGATTTTAACTGGTGAAGGAGTGTTTTGAATGATTTGACAAAGATTGACAGCTTTTTGGCCAGAAGTTTCGGGATAGGTTTTAAAGTTTAGAAAGATCATTATTCTTGATTATAGCTGATATAATCACCTCATGTCTTTTGCAGCTATCCCTTGGCAGGTA
>CAXBYZ010000010.1:0-22823 GCA_963980215.1 uncultured bacterium
TATATTATAATTTATTTTGGTCAATTCGTATTGCTTGTAGTTTTAGAGTTTCAGCTAAACGATAAGTGCCAGAGTGATCAAACTCAAGAACTTGACAAGTCTTGGGAAGAATAATCTGGTTTGGTTGATAACCCATTTCTTTGGCTAGATTTTCGTATTGACGCATGTGTCTAAAACTACCACCAATAGGGTAAACAAAGTTTGCGTTGACTAGCTCCATTAGAAGTTGAATTTCTCCGGCTGAAGCGTGGCCGGAAACATGAAGATCGTCTATCATTTCGCTGTGATTAGCGGTGGCTCCCAGCTTAGCTATTTGATCAAGAACATGGTAAACAGGGGCTTCATTCCCTGGAATGATGTCTGATGAGTAGATAATTTTATCTGTCGTTTTTGGTTTGAGTAACCTATGAGTACCAGCAGCAAATCTGGTTAAAGATGAGCTTTCTTGACCTTGAGAACCAGCAATAATGACACAAACTTGTTTGTCGTTGTATCTTTTTAGTTGGTTTGGTTTGATGATGTTTTTGGGAGAAACTCTTAGGAAACCCAACCTTGAAGCAGTGGTGGTGTTTCTCTCCATAGATCTGCCAATAAAGCAGATTTTTCTACCTAGCTTGGTGGCAACGTCAACTGCTTGCTGGATACGATGAATTTGAGATGACATGGTGGTGAAGATTATTCTTCCAGACCAGTCACTAAATTCACGTTGAATAGCAGGGGTTAGAGTAGATTCTGAGGGGGTAAAACCAGCCCTCTCTCCACGAAGACAGTCAGAAATTAAACACAAAACTCCTTTTTGGCTTAAGGTAACCATCTTTTGGAAGTTTGGTGGACGATTGTCTATTGGAGTTAAGTCAAATTTATAGTCACTACCATGATAGATGTTGCCAACAGGAGTCTCAATGAGAAAGTGGTAAGTATCTGGAACAGAGTGGGTGACGTGAATGGGGTGGATAGTAAAAGGCCCTAGTTTAATCTGATCTGATTCATTAAAGACAGTGATTTTTTGATGTAACTTAAAATCTTTTAGTCGATCGGTGGCAAAACCAGCAGTTAGCTTTGAGGCATAGATTGGATAGTTGCCTATCTTTGGCAAGATGTGGGGCAGAGCGGCGTGGTGATCATCGTGTCCGTGAGTCAATAGTATCCCTTTAATCTTGAGGTTTGGGTTGTTGGTAAGATAGCTAACGTCAGGGATTAAGATGTCGTTGGTTTCTTTGTCATCTGGAAAGCCAATGCCGCAATCGACAATGATGGCTTCGTGACCATATTCATATAAGTACATGTTGTTTGTGACCATGCCTGGTCCACCGCCTAGCGGTATGATACGTAATTTATTGTTCATAATTTTCTTTCTTTTTAATTTTTAATTCTCAGGTGACTGACGTCACTTGAGTCCTTCAAGGTCCGGCCTTAAAGCAGTAGCTTCAAGAACGGACCTTATGACTACTAGTAGTCAGGTAAGTAATTTTTAATATTTTCTAAGGTGAGATGAATGTGTTTGGTTTGACCTTCGACTACTAGTTTGGCGATTTTGTGACAAACACCTTTAATAGTTCTTTCCAAAGTTCTGATACCTGCATCAAAACCCAAGGGTCTGACTATTTTAGGCCAGACACTTTCATCGATGGTTAAGTTGTCACTGGTTAATCCTGATTCAGTGAGGGTGTGAGGAAGAACATAGTTTTTACCAATGGTAATTTTTTCACTATCTGTGTACGAAGGCATTTGGATAACTTCGAGACGGTCAAGAACCGCAGTAGCAATGTTTCTGGTGTTGTTAGCAGTAGCTATAAACAAGACATTTGATAGGTCTACTGGATAGTCTAGATAGTGATCGGTAAATTGAGAGTTTTGCTCTGGATCAAGAAGTTCGACCAAGACACCCATGATGTCAGAGCGAGCTTCTGCAGTAACCCTGTCAATTTCGTCGAGTAAAAAAATTGGATTTTTGGTCTGGGCTTTTTTTAAAGCTCTAATTATTAGGCCTGGTTCAGAGTCTGGATGAAGGCGAGATTGACCTCTTAAATCTCTAGCAGAACCAAGACCTCCAAAAGGAATACGGACATATTGTCTCTGCATAGCTTCTGCTAGGGACGGACCAAAAGTAGTCTTACCGGTACCAACTAATCCAACCAAGCAAAGAATGGGGGCGCGGGAGACTTCTTTTTTGTCTGTCTGGGATTTTTGTTGGCTTTTTAAGGATAAAACTGATATAAACTCGATGATTTTTTCTTTAACGTGATCCATACCGTAGTGGTGTTTATCTAGAATTTCTTTGGCAATTTTTAGATTTAACCTATCTTGACTTTCTTTTTCCCAAGGAAGATTGATGATCCAATCTAGATACTTTGAGGTGCGTTCAAATTCGGCTGAGTAGCCTTGGTGTTCGACCATCAAACCAAGACGTTGAATCATTTCTAGTGCTTTTACTTTTAATTCTGGTGGAAGAGTAGATTCGTTTAATCTTAACTCTAGTTTTTGAGTTTCTTCAACCAAGGCAGATTTCTGTGTCATATCGGTTTAATTATACAATAAAGGTTCCGAACCGTCTTTCACTTCGTTGCAGACCGCTGATGGTTCGGAACCATTGGTCAATAGCGTTGAGGACGACGAGGCGAGGCTGAGCGACGATCATTGAAGCCACCTTGAGCTCTCGGGGGTCTTGGTGGTCGTGATTGTTGCTGTTGTCTAGCCTGATCTTCTTGTTCTGGAGTTAGAGCGGTTAGATCAATTCTGTTCATTTCATCTATTTTGGTTACCCTAACATGGAGGGTGTCACCTAGCTTAACTACATCGTTAATATTTTTTACAAATTCTGGAGAGAGCTTGCTGACATGAGCCATTCCGTCTCTACCAGGAAGAAGTTCAATGAAAGCACCGTAGTTCTCTACTCTAACGACAGTGCCATCAAACTCTTCACCAACTTGGATAACTCTAGTTAATCCTTGAATCCAAGTAACGGCTTTTTCTAGATTTTCATCTGTTTCACCAGTAATGGTAACTCTACCATCATCGTCAACGTTGACTTCACACTCAGTAGTTTTGATGATTTCTTTGATTTGTCTTCCACCTGGACCAATGAGTTCTCCAATTTTTTCTACTGGAATATTTACAGTAGCAATCTTAGGAGCATAGAGAGAAAGCTTTTCTCTTGGTGCGTCTAGGGTGGCAGCCATTGACTCTAAGATGGTGAATCTAGCAACCTTGGCTTGGTTTAGAGCGGTCTCTAGAACATCAAAGGGAATGCCTGAAATTTTGATGTCCATTTGAAGGGCGGTAATACCATCTTTGGTACCAGCTACCTTAAAGTCCATATCCCCAATGTGGTCTTCTAGTCCTTGGATGTCTGTTAAAACAGTGTATTCATCTCCCAACTTCATTAGACCCATGGCAATACCGGCAACTGGCTTTTTTAGAGGAACACCAGCATCCATCAAGGATAAGGAGGAACCACAGACAGAAGCCATAGAAGAAGAGCCGTTACTTGACATGATCTCGGATACAACTCTAATAGCATAGGGAAAGTCTTCTTTGGTAGGAAGCATGGGTTCAATAGCTCTTTGAGCTAAAGCACCGTGTCCAATTTCTCTTCTTTTTGGCCAACCAACTCGACCAGCTTCGCCAACACAGAATGGTGGGAAGTTATAGTGATGCATGTACCTAAGGCTAGTTTCTCCATCTAGGTCTTCTACTAGTTGTTCTAGGGATGGTGAGCCTAGAGTGACTACAGATAAGGCTTGGGTAGCGCCTCTTTTGAACATGGCTGAGCCATGAGTTCTGGGAAGGAGGCTGACGGCTGAAGAAAGATATCTAACTTGATCAGTGGTACGACCATCTGGTCTAATCTTTTTCTCTGAGAGTTGTTTTCTTAAAGCATCGTTAAAGTAAGTGTTAATAACTTCTTTGATAGTTGCTGACTCTAGTTCTTCTAGTTCTTCGATGACAGCGTTTTGGATGTCATAGATTTCACTGTTAGAGGCTCCCTTTTTTAATCTTTTTATGTAGTCATCAAGAGATGTCTTAGCTTTATCTAAAATTTGTTTTTTTATTGTTTCTTCAATTTTTTCTTCAACCACTTCTACTTTTTGAGGTTTAATTTCTGTCGCTAATTGGTTGATAGTAGTGGTTATTTTTTTGATTTCTTCACCGGCTTTTTTAAGGGCCTTTACGGTGAGACTTTCTGAGATTTCGTTGGCACCAGCTTCGACCATGACGATAGCTTGGTCTGATCCAGAGACAACTAGGTCTAGCTTGGAAGCCTCTAGGTCTTTTTTGCTGGGGTTTACAACCAAGTTATCTTCCTTGTCTGTCCCAACCCTAACGGCAGCGATAGGACCTTGAAAAGGAATGTTGGAGATGCTTAGAGCAGCTGAAGCTCCGATTAAACCGAGAATATCTGGGTTGGTTTGTTTGTCGTAGGATAAAACCGAGACAATAACTTGGACTTCGTTCATGTATGATTTTGGAAACAAAGGCCTGATTGATCTGTCGATTAATCTTGCTTTTAAGATGGCTTCGTCGGTAGGCTTGCCTTCTCTTTTAACCCAACGAGAGCCTTTAATGACTCCAGCAGCATAGAGTTTCTCTTGATACTCAACAGAGAGCGGAAAGTAGCCAAGGCTTGGATTTTCCCGACCGGCTACAACAGTAACCTGAACGACTGTGTCGTTTGATTTAACGATAACAGCTCCAGAGGCTTGCTGGGCAAACTGACCAACCTCGATGGTAATCTCTTGATTATTAATAGTCACGGATTTTGAGACAATTTTGTCTTTTAACATATGTGTTTATAGTCTCTTTGAAGTTAAAAAGAAGATTAAGAAGTGGGAACTACAAACTTGTTATTTGTACTTCTAACTCCTTATTTCTATCTTTTTACAAGTAAAAGAGCTATTTTAATTTTTTAAATTTAATTTTTTAACTGTATCGTCGTGTCTTTTTTTGTCTTTACCTTTTAAGTAGTTTAGTAAACGACGACGCTTACTAACCATGGCGAGTAGACCCTTTCTTGAATGGTTGTCTTTTTGATGTTTTTTAAGATGATCGGTAAGTTCTTTGACGCGCTCAGTTAAAAGAGCAATTTGAACTTCTGGAGAGCCAGTGTCACCTTTTTGGGTGGCAAATTTCTTAATTATTTTTTCTTTTTTTGTGGTTACTAATGTCATAACTTGGGTATTTTACCAGATATATATAAATATATAAAGACTAGATCTTGGTTGAGGAGCTAGTGAGAACTTTTGGCTTTAGCCAATCTGGCTGAGGAGCAGCTGATGGTAGTGGTTGAGGTTGGGGAGTAACTGATGGTAGTGGTTGAGGGTTGTTGTTTGGTAGCGGCCAAGATTGAGTTTGTCTTGGAGGTCTTTGAGTAAAGGGGTTTGTGGGTCTTGGGGTTGATCCAAAAGAGGTTTGGGTTGTTGAAGTGGTGAGAGGAATATATCCCTTTTTGGCGCCAAGACGAATTAATTCGGCAACTACTTCGTAAGTTTCTGGAGATGATGTTTGGGCAAGGTTATTGGTAGCTGACTCAATACCAGCTAGTAGGTTGGTGGCTATATCCGGGTTTAAGTTTAAGTTTAGATTTTTTAAGAGAATTAAAGCAATCTCACTACATCCAGCTGAAGTGGGATCGTAGAGATTAACCGAACCAAATTGAGAGTTTTTATCCAAATTTGATAGATTTACTATAGTTTTTTCTGGGTTATCTAGTAAAGTTTTTTCTTGTTCATAAATAGGACCCAAATCTTCTATGGCTTTAGTGCCAACCACAAAGATGATGTCTGCGTTTGAACCAGTGTAAGAGTACTCGACAGATTGAGGATCTAGGGGTGAAAAGCCTGCCTTTGGTTCGATAGTGAGGTGAAATTTTTGATTTTTTGGATCTTTGTCATAAGAAACTTTTTCAAGAGAGTCTTCCGGGTATTGAAAAGAAACAACAAGGTTTTGATTGCCGATTCGAGGCTTAATCTTATCGACACCAAATAGACGATTGAAGTTGACGGTCATTGGAGTTGAGCACCCAATAGTAGTTTTGAGTTGTTGATCAGAAAAAGAGAGATATAGAGATAGGCCGGCGGCAACGGCATCTAAACTTGGGTTTTGAGGCAGAAGAATAAGAACTGTTTTGGCAGTTTCTAGAGCACTTTGAATTGGTTGGATGTTGTATTGCTTCATTCGAGGAATTTTATCAGACAAATGCACTGGAGTCAATGCTATAGGGTTTTAATCAATGTTCTTGTAGGCAACGATTTTGTCTTTTGGTTGAAAGTCTAAGTCAGTGGTAAAAGCGACTCCACACTGGTCGCCTTTTATTGCCCGATCGACAGTGTCTTTTCCTTGGTGAATTGTTTTTATTTTGCCATCAGTGATGGTTTCTTTTTTTCTAATTAAGTGAACTTTGTTTCCGGGAGTTAACTTGCCTGAAGTAATTTCGCAACCAGCTACCCTTGAGCTTTTTACGGTAAACTCGGCTATGATGTTGGCGGTAGCTAGTTCTTCTTCGTCTATGGTGGGTTCTAGCATTTTTAAGATTTCTTTTTGAAGATCGTCTAGAAGCTCATGAATTAATGGGTAGTTTTTAATTAAAACTGACTCAAGGTCTGCTAGTCTTGCGGCTGAAGTAGCTGTTTTGACCCTAAAGGCAATGATTTTAGCTTTGGTTGATTGAGCCAAGAGAACATCTGATTCAGAGATGTCTCCAACGCCTGAAGAGATTAGGGTAATTTCGTCTCCCAAGTTTTGAACAATGGCTTCAAGAGTCCCTTTGGCGTCGGCCTTAAGAACTATTTTTAGGGTTGGTTTTTCAAGTTCTTCAGGTGAGTCTGATGTAGAAGGTTCCGAACCATCCTTCACTTCGTTGCGGACCGCTGAAGGTTCGGAACCAGATTGAGGGCTTGGAGCCTTAGTAACTAGAGATCCAACTGAGGGAACTTTTTTGAAACCTAAGATTAGAGCTGGTTGACCGGGGGTAATTTCTTGTATGTTTTGGTTGTTTTCATTAAAGAGAGCTCGAACTTTTCCTGAAGCATCTTTAGTAAAGATAGGGTCTGAAACTTTTAGAGTTCCTTTTTTGACTATGATGGTAGCAGTAGCTCCTCTTTTTTGATCTAGAGATGATTCAATAACAATTCCTGAGAAGTCTGCTTGGTCATCACTTTTTAGCTCAAGCATATCTGCTGAAAGGAGAATCATTTCAAGAAGTTGATCTAGGCCTTGATTGGTTTTAGCGGAGACTGGAACACAAACGATGTCACCACCAAAGCCTTCGACAGCAACACCAGCGTCGGCTAAGTCTTTTTTGACGATAGCAGGAGAAGCGTTGGGTAGATCCATTTTATTAATGGCGACTAGAAAAGGGACTTTGGCTAACTTGATGTGTTCAAGACATTCTTTGGTTTGAGGTTTGATGGACTCAATGGCATCAACTACCAAGACAACGAGGTCTGTGGCTTGAGCTCCTCTGGCTCTCATGGCAGCAAAAGCAGCGTGGCCAGGAGTATCGATGAAGGTAAGTTTTTGTTTTTTGTGTTCGATTTGATAGGCACCGATGTGTTGAGTAATGCCGCCGGATTCATTTTCTTGAACTTTTGTTTTTCTTAGAGCATCAAGGAGGGTGGTTTTGCCATGGTCGATGTGACCCATGACGGTTATAACTGGAGGCCTAACTTTTTTCATATTTAATTTGTGCAGGTTTCGAGCTGCCTTTCGCTGCACTGCAGGTTGCTTATTGTTTTGAAACAACTGCAGCTATATTAACTCCTCAAGTTTCTCTTGAATTTCTTGAACTGTCTTGGGGCCTAGACCTTTTGTATTTTTAAGCTCTAAACTGGTCATTGCTTTTAAGTCTTTTAGGTTGGTTTTTTCAGCTTGGATTAGAGCGTTTCTGACTCGACTTGAAAACTCAAGTTTATCGATTTCGTATTCTAGGTCATCTTTAGTTGCAGACATTTCAGCCCCCTTTGGCCCTTTTAAGTTGATTTTGTAACCAGTTAGTTTGGCGGCTAATCTAACGTTTTGACCTTCTCTACCAATAGCAAGAGAAAGCTGGTCTTCCGGAACAGTGATGTCAGCTGTTTTATTTTTTTCGTCTATTTTTACTTTTAAGTTTTCGGCTGGTTGAAGAGCGGAGGCAATAAATTTAGTGGGATTTTCTGAGTATTCGATGATGTCGATTTTCTCTCCACCTAGCTCATTGATAATGGCTTGAACACGAACACCTTTTTGACCAACACAGGAACCAACTGGATCTACACCGGGTTGAGTAGAAGCAACGGCAACCTTGGAACGATTGCCGGCCTCTCTGGCGATGGCTTTAATCTCTACAGCCTCTGAATTTACTTCGGGGACTTCTCTTTTAAATAAACCAATAACCAACTCTTGATCAGCGCGAGAGACAATGATTTGTTGACCCCTGGTGGTTTCTTTGATGTCTTTTATGTATAGGGTGAGGCGTTGGTTTAATTTGTAGTGTTCGTCTCTGGCTTGCTCTTCTGGGGGCATTAAACCTTGACCACGACCAATATCACAGATGATAAATTTGCCGTCAAACCTTAGGACCATGCCGTTGACCATTGTGCCAATTCGATCAGAGTATTCTCCGATGATAGCGTCTTTTTCTTCTTCTCTAATTTTTTGCAAGATTACTTGTTTGGCTGTCTGGGCAGCAATACGACCAAAACCGGGAGGAGTGACGTCTTTTTTGGGTTTGCCTTCAATAACTTGGAAGACTCTTGCTGAACCAGTCACCTCGTCTAGCTCTGCATCAAATTCTAGGTCTTCACCTACTTCGTGATCTTTTTTGTAGGCAGCGACTAAAGCTGACTTAATAGTGTTGATAACGGCTTCAACCGAGATACCTCTTTCAGAACAGATTTGATTTAAGGCTGAAGTAAATTCAGTTCTAGCTGATTTTGGTGTGATTGTAGCTGACATAATAATGAGCAGGTTCGGAACTCCGGAACATCTGAAAGTTCCGAACAACTGCAAGCTATATTTAGTAAAAAAGATGGGTTTCAACCATCCTTTATGCGTAACTTATTTAAGTAACGCTAGTTTACCACGAGAAGGGTTTGAGGGCAAATATCAGCAAAGATTATTAAAAGGTTACGGTTAAGCAATGTGTCAAGTAATTCACCCGTCAATCGATTGACGGGTGGAAAAGAAGGATTAAATATATTGGAATTGCTATGATGTGGCTGAGGTGGTTTCTGAGGGTGATTTTTTGGAGAAGCGAGGGAGGATGAGGCGGTCAATAGTAAAGGGTGAGATAAGGGAGATTATTTCTAGAGTGAAGATGGAGAGCTCAAAAGCACTTGGGATCATTCTAGTAATGTAGTAGGCACCAACTCCTAAGAGTAAGGCGCTTCTTAAGTTGTCTTTAAATAGTTGGGTTTGGGTGGAGAGAATGACTTTTTCTGGAATACCTTGGCTTCTGGCAAGCTCTCCTTTTTTAAATATCTTTGGGAGGTTGAGCCACAGAACTACCACAAAAGCGCCAACAGCGGTGATAAAGTTTAGAGTGTAGTTGGGCACACTGACATCTCCTGAAAAAATTCTTAAATCCCAACTTTGAGGATAGTGTTTGACTAAAATGTAGGCAAGTACAAAAAATATGGTTAAGAAGCCTGAAGAGTTTTTAAGAAATGATTTAAAAAAAGCGGTGGGAGAGTTTTCTTTGGGGTTAAATTTTTTTATATCTGGAAGGTTTCGGTAGAAAATGATTAATTTATTGTGAATGATTTTGTAGAGTAAAATTAAGCCCCAAGCTATTAAAACCCAACCCCAACCAAAGTCGGTAGTCTGGGTGGGAACAAGGTAGGGCAGTCTAAAAATTGGGTCTTTGATTGGGTAGTTTGGGTACTTTGAGAAAGAGAAAAGAAGGTTTGAATCAAGCTTGGTGTTGTAGAAGTCTGTTAAGAAAAGACGACCAATAGAGAGGTATAGAATAGTTTGAGTAAGAAAATTAACGATGTACCAAAGAATGGCTGGATTACCTTTTTTGACAGACTGTTTAATTAAAAATGCTTGTTGTTCTTGATTTTTAGTGTCTTCAACTGTGGTCTCAAATTCTTTGATGTTAGCTGATAGAGTTAAGTTGATGATTCTGAATGGAATCATAAAAATCGTTTGAAAGACCCCCAAACCAATAACGGCTATCCACATGTGTTGAATGTAGTGATAGATGAAAAAAAGAATGGAGGCGTAAAACTTTATGGTAAGACCAGAAAATAAGGCATAGATTAAAAAGAGTGAGTAGGTGATCGACAAGAAAGTACTGGTGGTGGGGAGATTTGATCTTTTTTCCATGCTTAAAATAGTGTATCAAACTTCTTTAAGATCTGCTTTTGTTCTCTAGTTAATCTTTCTGGAACGTTTACGATAAGACGAATATATTGGTCTCCTCTACCCGATCCTCTTAGGTGAGGCATACCCTTGCCTTTAAGCCGGATTAAAGTATTTGGTTGAGTGCCAGGGCGAACTTTTAGTTTGATGTCTTTTTCGTCGATAGTTGGAACGCTGATGTTGTCTCCAAGAGCTGCTTTGGTGAAAGTAATTTCATGGTTAATAAAGATGTCGTAACCTTCTCTTTGAAAAATCTGGTGAGTCCTAACTTCAACAGATACAAAAAATTCGTTGAACCGGATTCTAGTACCATCGTCTGCTCCTGGTGGAATCTTGATTTTGTATTCCTTACCCTGATGAATTATGTTTTTTTCTACTCCTTTTACAGCCTCCATGAAATCAATGGTGAGGCCATAGCGAGGGATACGAGCGGCTCTAAATGGTGAACCGCCACCACTAAAGAAAGACTCAAAGATCTCAAAGGGGTCGGTGAAGCCACCAAAGTTTGAAGCGTTAGAGGTGCTTGAGTACGAGTATGTAAAGGGGCCTTGGCGGTGAGCTTGTTGACCTGCCCCTCGAAAACCGCTTGAAGGGTTAAAAGCGGCGTGACCAAACTGGTCATACTGTTTTTTCTTTTGAGGATTAGATAGGACTTCGTAACTCTCTGAGATTTCTTTAAACTTTTCGACAGCTTCTTGGCTTTTATTTTTGTCGGGGTGGTACTTTAAAGCCATGCTCCGATAGGCTTTTTTTATTTCAGTAGCTGAGGCGTCCTTATTAACTCCTAAAACCTCATAAAAGTCTCTTTTTGTTGTCATTACTCTTCGACGACTTCGCCTTCTTGGGCTTGAGTTTTATCCTCAGATTTCTTAGTTTTATTTTTTTTGTCGCCTTTTTCATCATTAGAGTCTGCTTTTTTTGAGGCTTCTTCTTTTTGTTGAGCTTCGTACATGGCAGCACCGATTTTTTGAAGAGCTTCTGATAGATCTTTTGATTTAGCTTCAAGCTCATCTTTAACACCTTCTTCTAAGACGTTCTTTAAAGCTTTGACTTTTTCCTCGACTTCTTTTTTATCTTTAGGGTCGACTTTATCACCAGCATCTTTAAGGGTTTTTTCAGCACTAAAGATTAAAGTGTCGGCTTGATTTCTAGTTTCGACTTTTTCCTTTTTAAGCTTATCTTCTTCGGCGTGTTTTTCTGCTTCTTTGGTGATGCTCTCGACTTCCTCGTCTGATAAGCCGGTAGAGCCTTTGATGGTGATTTTTTGCTCTTTGCCGGTGGCCTTATCTTTTGCAGAGACATTTAAGATACCGTTGGCATCGATGTCGAAAGTGACTTCTATCTGAGGCACTCCTCTAGGGGATGGTGGAATGCCGTCTAAAATAAATCTACCTAGTGATTTATTGTCAGCGGCCATAGGCCTTTCACCTTGGAGAACATTGATCTCTACTGAAGTTTGGTTGTCTGCGGCGGTAGAAAAAGTTTGTGACTTTGAGGATGGAACGGTGGTGTTTCTCTCTATTAATGGAGTAGAGACACTACCTAGAGTTTCGAGACCGAGAGTTAGTGGGGTAACGTCAAGAAGCAAAACATCGGTAACATCGCCCATTAAAACACCTGCTTGAATAGCAGCGCCAATAGCCACAACTTCGTCGGGGTTAACAGATTTATTTGGTTCTTTACCAAAGAATTTTTTAACAACTTGTTGAATTTTTGGCATTCTGGTCTGGCCACCAACCAAGATAATTTCGTCGATGTCTTTAGTCTCTAGTTTGGCGTCTTTGAGACAAGCTTTGACTGATTCAAAAGTTTTCTCGATAAGGTCATCAACTAGTTTTTCTAGGGTAGCTCGAGTTAGCTTCATGGTTAAGTGGAGGGGTTGGCCATCTTTGCTTTGAGTGATAAAAGGTTGATTGATCTCTGACTCACCCGAAGAAGAAAGCTCAATCTTGGCTTTTTCGGCTGCATCTTTGATTCTTTGCAAAGCCTGCTTATCTGCCTTTAAGTCAATACCGTGTTCTTTTTTGAATTCTTTGGTGATGTGCTCGATGATCTCTTGATCAAAGTCATCTCCACCTAGGTGAGTGTCGCCGTTGGTGGCTTTAACTTCATAGACGTTATCACCCAACTCTAGGATTGAGATATCAAAAGTGCCTCCACCCAAGTCGTAGACAGCAATAGTTTCGACTTTTTTCTTTTCAAGTCCGTAAGCAAGAGCAGCGGCAGTTGGTTCGTTAATAATTCTCTCTATTTTAAGACCAGCGATTTCACCAGCTTGTTTGGTGGCTTGGCGTTGAGCATCGTTAAAGTATGCTGGAACAGTAACAACAGCTTTTTCAACTTTTTCACCTAAGTAGTCTTCGGCGTCGACTTTGGCTTTCTGTAAGATTTTAGCAGCAATTTCCTGAGGAGAGTATTTTTTACCGGCGACTTCGACATTGGCTATATCGTCTTTACCAGCGACTACTTTGTAGGGAACCATGTCGATGGTTTTTTTGGTATTTTTATCTGAAATTTTTCGACCCATAAGACGTTTAACTGAGTAGACAGTGTTTTCTGGGTTTAAAACCATTTGGCGTTTGGCAATGTCCCCAACCAAGTTTTTGACTGGTTCTACTATTGAAGGAATTAAGTTGTTTCCTTCTGAAGAAGGGATTATTTTAGGTGAACCACCTTCCATGACCGCAACGGCTGAGTTGGTAGTGCCAAGATCGATTCCAATTATTTTTGACATATTATTTGCCTCCTTTTTGGCTAAATTTATTTTCATTTGATTTTTTTTCATGGCTAGAGTCAAAAGCCCCGCTACCGACTTTAACCAAAGCAGGGCGTAAAACTTTTTCGTGTAAGTAGTAGCCCTTTTTGATAATTTCTATAATTTTATTTTTTTCTCCAGCAACTAGTTCAAGACAATCTGATGTTTGAGGATCAAACTCTTGATTAATAACTTTAATTTCTTTGACCCCTTCTGAGTTTAAGATTGCGTTAAATTGATCGATAGCTAGTTTTAAGCCTTGATCTTTTAGGTGTTTGTCAGCTCTTTCAAGGTCATCTAGAACTGAAAGAAATTTGTCAATTAAAGATGAAGTGGCGTACTTAACGTAATCGAGGTGATCTTTTTCTACCCTCTTTTTTAAGTTTTGATAGTCAGCTAGAGCTCTTTTTAGTTGGTCGGTGGTGGGTGATTTTTTCATGTTACCAGTTCTTTGATATTTCTGAGACCAATTCTCCAAAGTATCTGATGGTGGGAATAATTGATGGGTAGTTTAGTCTAGATGGGCCGATAATTCCAAGAGAGCCCTTGATGTCTCCAGCGCTAAAGTCAGTAAAGACTAGGCCTAGGCTTTGGAAAAAGTCATTACCAAAGTCATCTCCGATGATTAAGTGGATGGTTTCGTCTCCGGTAACATGGGTAAAGAGAGAGCTTAGTTTATTGTATTCGTCGATCATTGAGAGAACCTCTCTGGTAACGTCGATGTCATAGAATTCTGGGTTATTTAAGATGTTGGCGTGACCAGCATGAAAGACATCTCCTTTGTCTGTGTAGGAGAGAGCCAAACAGTCAGTTTTATCGGCTAGAACTCTGGTAATTTCTTTTAAGAATTTATTGACCTCAAAGCGGTGATCCCAGACTTTTTCTTTGACGGCTACTTCGTCGGCTACAGAGAGATCTTCTTCTTTTAGTAGCTCTCTAACGTAGTACTTTAAAGCCATGGGAGTGGGAGTTCTGCCTGCTGAGGTGTGGGGTTGGTTGAGAAAACCTGTTTTGGTTAGGGCAACCATCTCGTTTCTAATGGTAGCAGGAGAGATGCCTAGGTCATACTTTTTTTCCAAGGTAACACTTCCAACTGGCTCTGCAGTCTCGGTGTACTCAGTAATAACGGCTTTTAGAAGTTGAGCTTGTCTATTTGAAAGTTGCATAATTTCAAGGTTCGGAACTTTTGAACATCTGAGAGTTCACGAACCTTCTATATTTAGCAGAAGAATAGCACGACTGCTAATTAGTGTCAAGGGGGTTTTATGTTAATATAAAAGTATGAGAAAAATTAGAAAACAATTAGGGGTGTGGATTGGGATTGGAGTGATGATGGTTGGTTTGAGTCTGAGTCTGGATTTGGGAACAAAGGTTAATCAATTGGTTTCAAAAGCAATTTATAAAAAAGCGGAGATTGTGGTTGATGTGAGCAAAGATTTACAGACAATGCCAAAGCCTTTTAATAACTTGGCTCAAGGAGGAGAAGAAAGTGATGGCATGCTTGGTGATACGGTAGGCTTGATGAGTCAGTTGTCCCCCGGCTATGTTCGTTTGGATCATATTTATGATTTTTATGAGGTGGTAAAAAGAGTTGATGGAGAGTTAAAGTTTGATTTTAGACAATTAGATCAAGAGGTTGAGGCAATTTTACAAGCTGGAGCCAAGCCTTTGCTGGCATTAAGTTATATGCCTTCTGAGCTTGGGGATGGGACTATTAATCCTCCTGATAATTGGGGTGAGTGGCGATTATTGGTTTTGAAAACTATTGAACATTACTCGGGCAGAGCGGGAAAAAATATTAATCATGTTTATTATGAAGTGTGGAATGAACCAGATTTATTTGGAGATTTTAAGACAAGTGGAGATAGAAATTATTTAGAGATGTATAGACAGTCAGCTCTAGGGGCTAGTGATGCTAAGAATGTTAATCAGTTTAAACTGGGTGGTCCAGCAACAACGGGGTTGTATAAAAATTGGATAGTAGCTTTATTAGAGCTTTCTAGGAAGGAGAAGTTGAGGCTAGATTTTGTTTCGTGGCATAGATATTCACTACGAGTTGAAGATTTTAGCGATGATGTTAAAACTTTGAATAAAGTGGCAAAGAAGTACCCAGAGTTAGCTTTGAAAGAAAAGTTAGTAACTGAGTGGGGGTTTGATCCTAAAAATAATTCGGGATACGATACTTCTTTTGGAGCTGCTCACATGATGGCAAGCGTGATTGAGATGATTGGGGGAGTTCATAAAGCTTTTGTGTTTGAAGTCAAAGATGGAAAAGATCCTGAAGGGAAAGTGTTTTGGGGTAGGTATGGTTTAGTAACTCACGAGAGTAGCGGTTTACAAAGAAAGCCAAGATTTGAGATGATGAAGTGGCTGAATGATTTAGGAGAGAAAAGATTGGGTTTGAGTGGTGAAGGAAGTTTTGTAAAAGGAGTTGCAGCTTTAAAAGGTAAAGATGTTCAAGTTTATCTAGTTAATTTTGATTCAGGTAGCAGTCATTTTGAAGCAGTCCCGGTGATAGTAAAAAATTTGAAACCAGGGAATTACTTGGTAGTTAAAGATGTTTTTGGGGGAGGAAAAGTAGAATCAGAGGTAACTATTACCCAAGGGACGTGGACAGGGCAAGTGATGATGAATCCAAATGAAGCAGTGAGGCTAACTTTTAAGTCTCATTAATTACTTTTCTAAAACTGCGAGAAAAGCTTCTTGGGGAATGTTAACCCGACCAACCAACTTCATGCGCTTCTTACCTTTTTTTTGTTTGGTTAAGAGCTTTTGTCTTCTAGTGGGATCCCCTCCATAAAGTTTAGCGGTGACGTCTTTTCTAAAAGCTTTGATAGTTTCTCTGGCTAAGATCTTGCCACCCATGGCAACTTGAATTGGAGTTTCAAATTGCTGGCGAGGAATAATTTCTTTTAGCTTGGAGCTTAATTTTTTAGCGGTTGCTAGAGATTTTTCTTTGACAACTAAAATTGATAAAGGATCTATTGGTTGGTGGTTTAAAAGAACTTGAAGTTTGATTACTGTAGCTGGTTTGTATTCTAAGAATTTCCAATCTAAGCTGGCAAAACCTGAAGAGACTGATTTTAAAGCACCAAAAAAGTTGCTGATTAACTCTTGGAGTGGTAGGTGGTAAGTGAGTTTGACTTGACTGCCAAAAAATTCTTGAGCTTGAAGCTCGGCTCTTTTGTTCTGGCACAACTCCATAACTCCCCCTAAGTATTTAGCTGGGACAAATATGGTTAATTCGATAAAAGGTTCTTTGGTTTGTTTAATTAAAGTGGGGTCTGGAAATTCGGATGGACTGAGTATTGAAATTTCTTGATTTTTTTTGTTTAAAATTACTCGGTATTCTACTGAGGGACTGGTGATTATCAATTCAAGTAAAAACTCTCTTTCTAGGCGCTCTTGAATGATGTCTGAGTGAAGTAAGCCTTGAAAACCAACTTTGTAGCCACTACCCAAGACAGATGAGCTAACGGGGTTATAGGAAAGACTTGAATCAGATAAACTGAGTTTTTCTAAGGCGATCGAGAGTTTGATGAAGTCTTGTTGATTAATGGGATAGAGATCCATGAAAACCATGGCCTGAGGCTCTATAAAACCTGGAAGGGGCTTGACTTGATTGTTTTTTGGATGGATGGTGATTGTGTCTCCGACACGACAAAGAGAGATATCTTTTAGTCCGGTGGCAAGATAGCCAACTTCTCCAGAATAGAGAGGGCTTGATGGTTCCATTTGAGGTGAAAAGTGTCCAATTTCTTCTGGGGAAAAAGTGGCGTTGTTGGACATAAGCATTAATGGGTCTTGGTTTGAGATTTGCCCGGTCATTAACCTGATGTAAGCAATAACGCCTTTGTGCGGATGATAAAAAGAGTTAAAAACTAAAGCTTGAAGAGGGGCTTGAGTATTAATTGTAGGAGAAGGAAGACGGTCGATAACTACTTTAATTAATTGAAGTACTCCTTCTCCTGTTTTTGCAGAAATGTGCAAGACTTCTTCTTTTGAAAAGCCAAAAGTTTCTTCAATTTCTTTTAAGACTTTATCTATTTCTGCGTTAGGGTGATCGATTTTATTAATAACGGGAATAATTTCTAAGTTAGCCTCTAGAGCTTTGTAGGTGTTGGCCATGGTTTGAGCTTGGATGCCTTGGGTAGCATCAACTAAAAGAATAGCTCCTTCACAGGCTGTTAGTGACCGAGAAACTTCGTAAGAAAAATCTACATGACCGGGAGTATCGATTAAATTTAGAATGTAGTCCTGGCTATCTAGCTGGTAGTTCATTCTAACTGGGGCAAGTTTAATGGTGATTCCTCGTTCTCTTTCAATGGGGTTTGAGTCTAGAAGTCTGTCTTTTCTATCTTTAAGTTTGACGGTGTTAGTGATTTCTAGAAAACGATCAGTGAGGGTAGTCTTACCGTGATCAATATGACTAATGACACAAAAATTTCTGATATGTTTATTCATGATGAAGATTTTGAACTATCCTTCACTTGGCTACGGACCGCTTGTAAGGTTTCGGAACTAGAAGCTGGCTTTAGAGCTGATTGGGTTTGAGATAAAACTCTACTTAGATTTTTTGCTCTTTTGAGAAGGTCGATAAAACTGCTTAGTTCTTTAATTTTTAGAAGTTTGGATAGAGCAATATAAACAAGAAGGCCAATAGTGGAAGTGATGATAACCAAGATAATTAGATCAATTGTTTTGGCGGTGTTTAAGATAAATCTATCAAGAATTCTTAGGGGTATCCAGAGAGAGACTCCAGTGATGATGGTGGCTATAGACATTTTTATAAATGGGAAAAGAAGATCTTTCTTGGCAAAACCTCCAAGAGCTTTTGCAAAAAAAGTCATTAAAAATGATGCATGAAAAAATGTTGAGAGAGAGATTGCCAGGGCAAGACCAAGGACATTTAGGTTTAGTGAGAAGGTTAGAAAGAAGCTTAAAATCACGTTGATGATAACTGCTGAGGCCCCAATAATTAAAGGGAGTTTAGTGTTACCGATGGCATAAAAGCCTCTAACTATGATTTGAATGGCTGATTGAGCAAAAACAGATAAAGCGAATAAGGCTACTACTTCGCCTGTTAGCAGGGTGGCTTCCCAAGGAAAGTTGCGAGTCCCAAAAGCTAGACGGACTGCAGGGAGACGCAAAACCAAGAGCATCATTCCGGCTGGTAAGCTTAAGTAAAGAGTTTGTTTTAGTGATGATAAAAAAAGGCTTTTAAATTTATCTATTGATTTTAGGTTGTATTCTCTTGAAAGAGTTGGAAGGGCAGCTTGACCAATAGTGGCTCCAAATAGTCCAACTGGTAGTGCGTTTAAGTGCTGGGCAAAGTAAAAAATTGAGAGTGAGCCACTGGAAAGAGAGGTGGCAATAAAGACAGCTACTGTTAGTTCTATTTGTGAGACAGCCAAAGCTAAAGTTCGAGGCAACATTAGCCTACCAATGCGACGAACCCCGGAGTTTTTGATGTCAAATGAAGGTTTAAAAATAAAACCAATTTTTTTGATTAAAGGAAGTTGGACTAGTAAGTGAAGAAAAGCTCCTAGCAGTACGCCAAGAGCGGGGCCATAGATACCAAAGGTGGAGCTTAGAACTAGGATGCCAAAGATAATACCAAGGTTATAGGCAATTGGTGAGAGGGCTGGAATAATGAAGTGACGGTGAGACTGAAGGATTCCTGTTAAAAAATTTGAGATAACAAAAGCCCCTTGGGCTACGACCAGCAATCTGGTTAAATTTGTCATTAAGTTGATTTCTGTGGGAGAAAAAGAGGGAGCAATTAACTGACTTAATGGCTTGGCAAAGGTAATTAAAAAGGTGGCAAAAACAAAAAACAAAATGGTACCAAGAGTAATGATGGTTGAAGCTAGGCGCCATGCTTGTTTTTTGTTTTTGACCAAATAGTCAGTAAATACGGGTATAAAGGCAGCAGATAGAGCTCCAACTACCAAGAGTTGAAAGATCATATCTGGAAGCCTAAAAGCAGCAAAGTAGACGTCTAGCTGCCAAGCGGTATTTGTATCAAAAAAGGCTCCAGCTAAGAAACGATCTCTTAATAATCCCAAAATTCTTGATAAAAAAACCGCGACCATAAGAACAGAGGCGGCTGACAAAATATTGTTTTGTCTTCTTAACAATAAACCTCGACTATTTTTTAGAAAGTTTTTTACCATAACTTCAGGCGAGTATAACATGGGGCTTGCCTGAGCAACAACCAAAATGTTATGATACGGGCCATGCCAATAATTAAATCAGCTAAAAAGAAATTAAAGCAAGATAAATTTAGGACCGCGGTTAACCGTGTTTATCGTAATAGAATAAAAGAAACTCTTAAAGAAGCTCGGGAGAAAAAGACAAAGAAAGCCGTGGAAGCGGCGTATAGTGCATTAGATCGTGGAGCAAAAAAAAGAGTGATTCATAAGAACAAGGCAGCTCGATTAAAATCCAGATTAGTGAAACTGATAAAGCGTAAATAATAGGGTATAATGTCAGGTGATGACTGCCCAAGTTAAACAGATTAATTTACTTCCGAAAGATAAGTGGGAAGTTGGCGTGGTGGGAAAATTGTTAAAGTGGGCGTTGAATATTGGAAGATATGTGGTGGTTTTTACCGAATTGATTGTGATTTCTGCTTTTTTATTTCGTTTTTCTTTGGACAGGCAGTTGAGTGATTTAAAAGAGGAGATGGAACAAAAACAAGTGATAGTAAGTTCTTATGGAGATTTTGAAAAAAGTTTTAGACAAATCCAAGAACAGTTAAAAACTGTTAAAGAGGTTGAAGACTCTAAGGTTGATGTAGATGCAGTGTTGTTTAGTATTAGTCAGATTACTCCGATTGATACTGTTTATAAAGCAATCAGTATTGTAGAAGATGAAGTAACTTTAGAAGGAGAAACTTTGTCTGAAGTGGGATTGGCTACCTTGTTGGCTAAGGCTCAAGAGAATGAGAATTTTTCTGAAGTGATTTTGGATAGTATTGCTTCAGCGACTGAAAAAAATAAAGCAATTGAGTTTAGGATGACTTTGACTTTATGAAATTTAGCGGCAACTCAAGCACCAGTAGAGATTACAGTAAATATATAAAAAGGTTGCAGCAGCTCTCTTCTACCCCAGTGGCTAAGGTTTCTGGGATTATTAGTTTGACAATTTTCTCGGTAGCTTTTTTTGGAATTTTTGCGATTATGCCAACTTTTAAAACAATTGCCTCTTTATCTAAAGAGATTGAAGATAATGAATCTATCAATCAAAAGTTGTCTATAAAAATTAAGTCTTTGAGTGAGGCTGAAGATATTTATTCAAAAGTTTCAAAAGATCTTTTATTGATAAATAAAGTTTTGCCAGAGATGGCTGAGTTTGAAAGATTGGCGTGGCAAATTGAGTGGCTAGCCTCAAGTATTCCGGTTGAAATAACCGCAGCTAATTTTGGAGAGTTTAATTTAGTGGGGGCAGAAAGCATTGAAGACGGTTTGGGAAAAATTTCTGGTGAGGTGACTATCTTGGGAAGCTATACACAATTAAAAAAATTTGTAAAAGAATTTAGTAAAATTGATAGATTAATAACAATTAAGGAGGTTAGAATTACCAATAAGTCATTAAAACAAAAAGGTGGCGGGGTGTCTGCAAACATTCAGTTTGAAGCTTATTATTTACCAAAAGAACTCGAGACTGTAAAAGTAAAAATATGATTAGCAAACTTTACGAAAAACGATTAAGAAGTGATTTGTTTAAGTTGTCAATTATTTCGGTAGTTACTGTGATTATTTGGATTGGGGTAGCTACATACCAAAGCTTGTCAAAGAGTAAAGTGTCTAAGATAACAAAAATGCAGATTAAACCCTTGACGGCTAGTCTGGACCTTGACACAATAGAAAATATAAAAAGTCGACGAGAAATAGTTCAAGTTGACTGGACTGATTTAACTCCGCAACTGCCGAGTGGTTTAGTGTTGCCAGACATCGACGCTGCAACTGAGTCTGGGCAAGTGATTGAGAGCTTGCCGGCAAGTGGAAGCGGAGAGATTGTGGAAGATAACGCTTTATGAAAAAAATAGGATCAAAAATACATTTTCCAACTGCCTTGGGGTTGTTAATACTGCTAGTTGCGATTGGAGTGGGAGTGTTTTTGGTAAAAACAAAAACTGGAACAAATGTTGATGCAGATGAAACTAATGCTCCAAAACAAGTAAGGATTACTAATGTGAGCGATAATGGTTTTAGTGTTTCTTGGTTGACGAATAGTCCAACCAGCGGAACAGTTAAGTATGGTTTGGAGACAAGTTCAATTAAACAAAGTGCGATGGATGATAGAGATCAGTTATCTGGAGAATCTGGAAGTTTTGAAGTTCACCATGTGACTGTTAAGAATCTAACCCCTAGCAGTAAGTACTTTTTTAAGCTGGAATCTGGAGGAAAACAGTTTGATAGTAATGGAAAACCATTTGAAGTAAGTACTGGGGCGGTCTTAGGAACTCCGCCGGTGGCTGATCCTGTTTATGGCACTATTCTTTCCCCTTCTGGCTCGGTAGCTGAAGGAGCGGTGGTGTATCTTAATGTTTCTAATGCTGCTCCAATATCTGCGTTGGCTAAAACCAATGGGAATTGGGCTTTGTCTTTGTCAACTGCAAGAACTGCAGATTTAAGTAGCTACTTGTCATATGACACTCAAGCAACAATAGTAAATATTTTGGTTCAAGGTGGAAGCATGGGAAATGCTCCGGCTATTACGACTACCAGTAATGATAGCCCTGTGCCAGATATTACTTTGGGGAAGTCTCATGACTTTAGAACGGTAGCTGATAGCAGTGTCAATAGTTTAGATGCTTTGGCTCAAAATAAAGAAAGTGGTCTTTCTGGAAGTGGATTTGACTTGGCTCCGGTTGCTAGTGATAGCGGAGTGGCAACGGAATCTGGTGAAGTAACTTTGGACAACCCTAGTTTTAATGGTGAGGTGATTAATGCAACTCAGCCGGCTTTTATCGGAGTGGGTCCACCAGGAACGGTGCTTTCAGTTACAGTTAATTCTGAGAATGAGTATACTGGTTCGGCTACTGTAGACGAGGATGGTAACTGGGAGTTTACTCCACCTGAGGGGCTTGAACCTGGAGAACATACGGTAACCGTAAATTATATTGATAGTACAGGAGAAGAGCAGGCTTTGAGTCGAACATTCTTAATTGCAGCGGCAGGAGAAACTGAAGTACCAGCTATTACGGCAACTCCTTCAGGAAGTGTGGCTAGCGATTCGGGTAGAACTTCACAACCTTCAACTAAATCTGGAGTACCGGAACCGGGAACATGGGAAGTGACTTTGATGATGTTGCTATCTGGAGTTGGATTACTTTTTGGTGGAGTAATTATTAAAAATAAGGTATAACTATTTGTATGGATGATGGCCTGCTAAATAAACCCGTTGATGATTCACAAGCAAGTGATGATACTCAGAGTAAAGTTGATGAAGCTTTAAATAGTTTACCGGATGATTTGGAGAAACCAGTCACACCAACTACAACTGACCCAATCTCCACTCCAATTACCCCGCCGGCAACTCCTACCCTAGAACCCGAGCCAAGTCTTCCCCCTTTACCCCCGCTTCCCCCTTTACCAACTGTTGAAGAACCTAAACCGGAAATGCCGGAGGTGGAAGAGGAAAAAGTTGAAGAAATTAAGCCACCAAAAAGAAAGACTGGAAAAGCAGTGAAGTTTGTTGGTGGAGTTTTGATGCTGGC
>CAXBYZ010000011.1:0-21608 GCA_963980215.1 uncultured bacterium
GCTCAAATCTTTCAAAAAATTGTAATTTGGTAGTAATCATCTAGAATTGAGCCAATGATATTAGCTAACATATTTTTGATAGTTGATCGATTAACAAAGATTTTAGCTGTTAAAGGTTTTTTTCAACTGCATAAAAACAATAAAATTTTTTTTATTGAAGTTGATCAAAAACTTGTTGTTGTTGGTGTAACTTTTCTTTTGTATATTCTTTTTTCTCAATTATTAATCTCTTTAAGAGACAATAATAAATATACGTCTTTAGGATACTTGTTAATAACTTTAGGTGGTTTGAGTAATATTTTTGATAGAATTATTTATGGTTATGTAATAGATATGATTCCCTTGATATCAATTAGTGTCTTTAATGTTGCAGATGTGATGATACTGTTTGGTTGCACTTTAGTGTTTGTTCAATTATTAAATAAGAAAAAGTGATATATTTATTATTATGATTAGCATAGAAGTACTTAGAAGTTTTAGAGTTTTTGATTATGCCGTGTTTGACTTTGTAGCTTCCTATATTGTTTTTTATTTTTTAGCCTCCCCGCTTAGTAAATTATTTTTTAAAGTAAAAATAAAAATTACTCGTAAACAGTGGATGTATTTAGTGGTCCCGCTAAGCGTAGTTTTTCATCTATGGTTTGGACAAAGAACACACTTAATTGAACAGCTATTTAGCTTGAACAGTGGATACATTGAGAAGATTATATTGATATTTATGTTATTTAAAGGTGTTAGGGGCTAGTTTGACTCGTGAATTGGCTTTATGACAAGGGTTGGATTGTGTTAAAATACTTTGTTAAGATGAATTTGCTCGAATTTGGAGTGAATACTTGTTAATGCCAGATAGTGAAATGGCATCACAGAAGCCTTTGAAGCTTTTATTCTAGGTTCGAATCCTAGTCTGGCAACCAGCCGTGGTGGTGGAATTGGTATACACGCGAGACTTAAAATCTCGTGGTTGCAAAACCGTGCGGGTTCAAGTCCCGCCCTCGGCACAAAATAGATTAACAATTGAATAAATCGGGGTGTAGCGCAGTTGGCTAGCGCGCGTCGTTTGGGACGATGAGGTCGCTGGTTCGAGTCCAGTCACCCCGACTAATGCGGGATTAGTTGACCGGTTTAACGTCAGCTTTCCAAGCTGAAAAAAGGGGTTCGACTCCCCTATCCCGCTCAAAGCGTTCGCGGACTAGGACAATCCAGTCGCCCGCTTAAATGCACCAGTAGCTCAGGGGATAGAGCAACTGTCTTCTAAACAGTAGGCCGTAGGTTCGATTCCTACCTGGTGCACATAGGGCCGTTAGCTCAGTTGGTAGAGCAGTTGCCTCTTAAGCAACTTGTCACAGGTTCAAGTCCTGTACGGCTCACAAGTATAGTAATATACAAATATGGTGGCTGTAGCTTAATGGCAAAGTGTCTGTTTGTGGAACAGATGACGGGGGTTCGATTCCCCTCAGCCACCCAAATATCTTAAATTAGGTTTTTGTATCAGCTTAATACAGTAATTAATATTGGCATTAAGATTAGACCTACCACTAAACCAATACTGACAATGCTGGCGGCGAATTCTTCATCTAGGTTTTCTAGTGAAGCGAAAATGACGGTGTTAATTCCAACGGGTGAGGCAGCTAATAGAATCATTGTTAATTTATCAATTCCTTGAAGGCCAAAAAAGTTTACGATAGCCAATCCAATAATTATTCCAACTCCAATCCGGGAAAATAAAGCGATTAAAGAAGCCCTAAGATGTATGACTTTGAAGTTAAAAATAAATCCTAAAGACAGAAATATTAAAGGTCCAGTCATGTTTGCAATACTGTTAACGAAGGGAAGTATAAATTGAGGAATAGCAGTGTTTAAAAAATTCATTAAAAGGCCTAAGGTTACTGCCCATAGTCCGGGAGTTTTTAAGACTTGATTGATGACACTCATTTTTTCCTCAGCAGTTTGATCTTGACCATATTTAACAGCAATCAAATAAACCCAACCGTATATTAGAAGGTTATTAGTGATACCGAAGAGCGAAGTTCTAGCTACTCCAGGATCCCCGATTGCGGAAATGATAAAAGGGAGAGCAAATGCAGAGTTGATAAGCATTGATGAAGACATAAACACACCTTTTTGTTTTTTATTCAAGCCAAGTGAGTTTTTTAGTGAAATAGCTACTAAAAATGAAGCAATAACCAGTGCAATAGTACTTAAGGGAAAGACTAGTAAGCTAGCATCCATTTTGACAACTGATAGAGATCTAAGAGTTAGCAAAGGTCCAGTAGTGTAAAAGACAAGCTTAAGAAGACTTTTTCCATCAGCTGGTGAAAATAGTTGTTTTCGTTTAAGAAAATATCCAAGAGCAAAGGTAAATAAAGTTGGAGCTATTTTTTGAGCAATAATGTTCATGAAGGTATATATTGTAACAAATTTCCACCCTAGATGGAGTTTGAGTATGTATCTAGAGGAGTGTGATATTATCATTTGATAAAGCTCGGGTGACTTATTTTTAAGCTGTGTTAAACTATCGAGATATGTGGTTTTGGTGGTCCATACTTGCTTCGATTTTATCTGCGCTTGTTATTGCATTAACAAAGAAGGCGTTAGCAGATTCTGGAGCTTCTTTGGTAACTTGGGCCTTGTTTTCTCTAAACACCCCGCTTCTTGTTTTAATTGCCTTTAAAAATGGTCCAACCCAGGTTAATTATATATTTTTTCTCGGCGCAATCGCTTCTAGTGTAGTTTTTTCAATAGCAAAAACTTTAAGATTATCAGGAATAAAACAGGGTTTGTTATCTAAAATTTCTTCCCTATCAACCCTTAGTGTTGTTTTTGCTTATCTACTAGCTTTAGTGTTTCTATCTGAAAATGTTCAGTTATTGGAAATTATTGGATTAATTTTGATTACGATAGGAGCATATATTTTAAATTTGGAAAAATTGGGGAAAGATTTTTTTAAAACCTTTTAGGTTATTGTTTAAAGACAAACCTTCGAAGTATCCCTTGATAGCATCTGCTGTAATGATTGTTGGAGTACTCTTAATTAAGTTGAGTTAAAAAACATTAGTTGTGATAGAATTATTTTATGTGGTTAGTGTCGATAGTAATTGCGCAGTTAGCGGGGTTGATTGGATCGGTATTTACTTTTCCTAGTGTTAAAGGTTGGTACCTAACTATTAATAGGCCGAGCTGGAATCCACCAGGTTTTGTGTTTGGTCCAGTTTGGACTCTTTTGTACACCTTGATGGGAATAGCTTCATACTTGGTATGGCAAAAAAGAGAGTTGGGTCAGAGTGTGAGAGTGGCTTTAATGGTTTATGGAGTTCATCTAGTTTTGAATGCTTTGTGGTCGATTATATTCTTTGGGTTAAAAAATCCAGGACTGGCATTTATGGAGATAATCGGCTTACTGTTTTTTATTGTTTTAACCATGGTCTTGTTTTATAAGATTAGACCAGTGACTGTTTGGCTTCTGCTTCCCTATTTACTATGGACAAGTTTTGCTACTTTTTTAAATTTTACTATCTGGAGTTTGAATAGATGAAGGTTTTGATTGATTACTTGTTGACAGTGATAATAATGCTGGGGTTAGATGGTATTTGGTTGGGAGTAGTGGCAAAGGAGTTTAACAAAAAGCATTTAGGTTATTTAATGAGAGACAAGTTTTTATGGTTGCCAGCGCTTGTGTTTTATTTAATCTATGCGGCTGGGCTCGTGTATTTTGTGATAGCTCCGGGGACGGAGAGTAGAAATATGGTTAAGGTTGTTTTATCTGGATTGTTTTTAGGAATAATTGCATACTCAACTTTTGAATTAACCAGTATGGCAGCGTTTAAAGGTTGGTCGTTTAAACTAGTTTTAGTAGATATTTTGTGGGGTGCAGTAATGTCTGGCTTAACAGCGTTTTTGGTGTACAAGATTAGATGGTGATAGCAAGGATGGTGTAAATTAATTCTCCGTTTGGAGTGGTGACAGTAACTTTATTTTCCTTTGACTTACCAAGCAAGGCTTTTCCCAAAGGACTGTAGACAGAAATTTTACCTTTAAGTGGATCTGCTTCAAAACCGCTAACAAGATGGATATCTAGTTTGCTAGAGCCTGTATCTAATGTAACTTTTGAGTCAAACTCGATTTTATCTTTGTTTTTGCTTTTGATGACTACTCCCCACTTTAATAATCTGTTTAAGTGGCGTAGTCTTCTATCTGTATCTCTTAATTCAGATTTTGCTGCGGTGTAGGCTCCGTTCTCGGATAAGTCCCCCATTTCTCTAGCGGTTTGAAGACGAATAAGGATCTCACCTCTAAGGTGTGATAATTTTTTGTGCTCAAGTTTTGACTGAGTTAGTTTTTCTTGAGTTAATTTAATTGGTTTTGGTTTAGGAGGGTAGTAAGTCAGAGTTGGGTTTACTTTAAACTTGATGCTAGGTCTAAGAGAATTTTATCATGTTCTTTTTCTGGCATAGTATTGTTTATGGCTGCAAATTCTTGACTAGCTTGTTGAATAGCATTTTTAAAGGTGGACAGCTTACCCCCAAGAAGAACACCTGCTTTTTCTTGCTTTTCTATGTAAAGAGCCTTGACGGTCCAGAGAGTATCTTCTAGCTGGTTTAAGCTTAAGGCTGTTTTAGAGTCAAATGCGGGACAGTCTTCTTTGGTTAAAGATTTTTTGATAATGTCCTTTTGAAGCTGTTTAATTTTTGGCTTGGGGTCAAGTTTTCTAATACTACCGTCGTTGACATTGCTTAGATTGATGGTGAAAGTAAGACCGTTACCTGATTGTTTTTCAAAGAAAGGTTGGAGACTGACAGTGTCTTTATCGACCTCGAAGACTTTTAAAACTTTACCATAACGAACAACTAAGTCATTTACGCTTAAGTTCAATTTTTTTGTCATCTTATCCTTTTTTTGTCTTAGTTTTAGAGTTGGGCTAGTACTTAAACTCTTGAAGAAATATATAGACTATTATATCACGAGTGTTAGACTTAAATATTAGCAAGCCTGGTTAAGGCATCAAGGTAATGGCAACACCACTTTTATCTGCTCGGCCAGTACGACCAATTCGGTGAATGTAGTCTTCCTTGGTTTCTGGTAAGTCGTAGTTGATAACGTGAGTAACGTCATCGATGTCTAGGCCTCTTTGAGCAACATCGGTAGCCAGTAAAACCTTGACTTCGCCACGTTTAAATTTATTTAAAGCGCGCTGCCTTTGGTTTTGTGTTTTATTACCATGAATGGATGTAGTTTTAAATCCTCTTTCCATCAAAACTTTTGATAGTTTTTCCATCCCCCATTTGGTTCTACCAAAAACTAAGACTTTATCATAGCCTTCTTGGATTAGAAGATCGTGAAGTACATCGATCTTGTTTCTTCTGTCGATCCTGACAATTTTTTGGTCAACATTTTCGGTTACTTGTCTGGTTTTGACTGAGACAATGACAGGATTCTTTAGAAAGCCACCCATGACTTGCTGAACTTTGCCTTCGATAGTGGCTGAGAAAAACAAGGAGTGTCTGTCTTGAGGAAAGAATGAGATTAAGTGTTGGACATCGTGGATAAATCCCATGTCTAACATGCGGTCGACTTCATCTAGGACGATGGTGTTGAATCTTCTTAAGTCTAGAATACGTCTTTGCTCCAAGTCTTTTAATCTTCCTGGTGTACCAATAACAAACTCAGGCTTTTGTCTGAGTTGGCGAACTTGGCCATTCATGCCAACTCCACCGATACAAAGAGATGAGTATAGTCTTAAACCACGAGCTAAAGAGACAAACTCTTCTTGAATTTGAACTGCTAATTCTCGAGTAGGAGTGATGACTAAAACCTTGTCTCCCTGGTTCTTTAGAACTTTGTCTATAAGAGGGATTAGGAAAGCAGCGGTTTTACCGGTACCGGTGTTTGCTACACCGACCACATCTTGGCCAGTGAGAATAACTGGAATAGTTTTATCTTGAATTGGAGTTGGGGTGATGTAACCTTTTGCTTTGATGTTGCTTTGTAGTTGTTGGTCAACATTAAAATCTGTAAAGTTGTTTTCAATAGAGACAACTTCTATCTCTTGGTCTGGGCTCTTTTTGTTAATCAGGTAAGTAGGATCAAAGGACCTAGCTTGACGGCCACGACCTTGAAAAGATCTTCTGTTGTTTCTACCTCTGCCACCAAATGAACGCTGGGGCCTTCTTCCATGATTGGAACGATTATTGTAATGAGACATATAATTACTTCTTTCTTTTATACAAACAGGGGTAAAAGACAAGAAGCAATTTTCACCAATTGCGTGCTTAGACCAAAATCTGCTTTTCTGTTAACTGTATCGTATTATATCACACTTACTTTAAAAAGTAGTAGCTTTTCTTGGTTTTGCCGGCTTTTTGAAGAAAACCCTTCTCTACTAAAGCTCTTAGTAAGTTGTGGGCTTGTTGGCGAGAAACCTTTAGTTCTTGAGAGATTTCGGTAGAAGTAACCTCTTTTCTTTGCTCGATTATCTTAATAACTAGGCGCTCTTTTTTGGTTGGCCTTTCCTCGACTTTGAGTTTAAATAAGGCGTTTTCAACCCGAGATAGGGCGGCTTGAAGGGAGTACATGACTCCTTCTGAAAAGTACTCGAGCCACTCGGTTTTGTCCCCTGAGTCAGCGGTGTGGAGCTTGTCTGAGTACATCATTCTATCGATGTCGTAGTAGTCGTCTAAGACAAAGTATTTATTGATAAAGTAGTTGCTTTTGAGAAAGACTAGAGCTGTAAGGAGTCTACAGACACGGCCGTTACCATCTACAAATGGGTGAATGTAGACGAAGTGATGATGAAAAATGCCGGTTTTAATAGCGATAGGGAGATCTTGCTCGTGTTCTAGCCAGATGTATAGCTTTTTTAGCTCTAGCTCAATTTTTGCTCTTTTGTGTGAAGGTGGCTCGTGTTTAACTTTTAGTTTTGGAAGAGTCTTTAACTGAGATAGGTACTTACCAATAACAACTCTTTCATTTCTAATCTCGCCTTTGATTTGGTCTTTGACACCCTCCATTAGGTTTTTGTGAATTTCTAGAGTGAGATTTATATCTATGTCTTTTTTGCTTTCTTGGTTTAGGGTTTTTAAGATGTGAAAGTAGTTGCTGACCTCTTTTTCGTCTCTATTTACTGGGACACGGTCGCTTAGAAGTAGGTTTGTTACCTCTCTTTCAGATAAAGGATTACCCTCGATGCTGTTGCTGACGTAAGCTGATTGGATTAAGTTGTCTCTCTCGAGGTTTAACTCGAGTTTTTGAGGTATTTTTAGAGACTCTAGTTGACCGTATAGCCTCTCTATTTGAGTGATGTTGGTTAGCAATGTTTTGGTTAGATCGTACTTTGGTTGAAACATATTTATATTATATCTAATTGTCAAGTAATTGTAAAGGTTATTGTAAAGTTAATTGTAATGGTATACTACAAGGATTATGAGCAAAAAAACCTTTAAGAGCAGGAATGGCAGTATAAAGCTGCCGATATTTTTCCCAGACGCAACTCGAGCGGTGTTGCGGACTTTGGATAGTGAAGATATTAAAGCAACTAAAACACCAGGAATCTTGGTGAATACTTATCACTTGATCACAGAGCTTGGAGAGAAGGTTTTAAAGAAGTTTGGTGGAGTCAGAGAGTTTATGGATTTTGAAGGTGGGGTTATCTCTGACTCTGGTGGTTTTCAGGTAATGAGTTTGTGCAAAACCCACAATGGTAAAGTGACAGATAAAGGAGTCAAGTTTAACTTGAGTAAGAATAAGTCGATTTTACTTACGCCTGAGATGTCTATTAGGTACCAGATGCTACTAAAACCTGATATGTTGGTGGTTTTGGATGACTTTACTATGCCGGGGGCAAGTAAAGAACAAGCTAGAGAAACAGTAGAGAGAACAATTTTGTGGGCAAAGCGATGCAAAGTTGAGCTTGAGAGGATTTGTAGTAAAAATTCGATAGAAAAGAAAGACAGGCCTTATTTGTTGGCCGTGATTCAAGGTGGATCATTTCAAGATTTGAGAAAAGAGTGTGCTAAGAGATTGTTAGAGATTGGCTTTGATGGTTATGGTTATGGCGGTTGGCCGATGGATAAAAACAATAAATTTGATTTAAAAAGTGCCAAGACTATTGCTAAGGCGTTGCCTAAAGGGACTTTTTTGTATGGTTTGGGCATTGGCAAACCAGAAGATATAGTGGCTTGCACAAAGCTGGGGTTTAATATTTATGATTGTGTTTTGCCAACAAGAGATGCCAGGCATGGTAGGTTGTATGTATATAAGGCTAAAACTATGGATAAGATTGATGTAAATAAGAGTAAGTTTTATGAGTATTTGTCTCCTAAAAAGGGAAGATATACTCATGATGATTCCCCTGTCTCTACTGCTTGCGATTGTTTGCTTTGTAGTAAGTATTCTCGAGCTTACTTGCATCATTTGTTTAAGATAAAAGATTCTAGTGCCTTGAGACTGGCTACTATTCATAACTTGAGGTTTTACTCGATTCTCATGGAGCGATTGCGAAGTTTGGTGTGATAGTTTTTGGCGAAGCGGTGTGATTCGTCTCGAAGGTGTTTTAGTAGTTTGGTGGCTGGTTTTTTAGGATTAAGGGTAATTTTTGTAAATTTAAGTCCACCTGCAGGGATGGACCCCGTAGGTAAGATGAGGCGGTCGGGGTTTTTGGCTATGGAGACCACGGGGATGTTCCAGGGAATGGCTTTTTTACTGGCTTTTAGTTGAGTAATGCCTCCGTCTATGACTATTAGGTTGGGGATTCCCCACTCCAAGTGTTTAACTCTTCTAGATAATGCCTCGTTTAGCATTTTGGGGTCATTGGGAGTGTTTAGAGACTTGATTTTAAAGATTCTATAGTCCTTCTTTGAGGGTTTGGCGTTTTTGAAAACCACCATAGAGGCGGTGGCTTGTTTTCCCTCTAGATTGCTGATGTCGTAGGCTTCAATGTGATTTAAGGGATATTTTTGTGGCAGAGAGATGTGTTTTTTCATGAGCCTAAGTAACTCGAGTAACTTTTGGGAAGAGAGATCATCTTCGAGCAAGGGTAGATCGAGATCTACCTTCTTGGGAGCTTTACTTAGAGACTCTAGAACCCTCACCTGATTTCTTAACAAAATAGCAGTCTCAAAGTCTTTTTTATCTGAGTTTATTCGTATTTCTTTATATAGATTTTTTAAGATACTTTTCTTTTTGTTTTGTAAAAAAAGTTTAATGTTATTAATATTTTTCTTGTAATCTGACTTTGAGATCAAGCCAGAGCATGCACCGGGGCATAAGTTTATGTGAGAGTAAAAACAGGCTTTGTGTTTGGATTGGTCAAGATTAGTAGCGTTACAGTAAGGAAAGATTTTTCTTAAAAATCTTAGGACTTGCTTGGTTTTAAAACCAGAAGGATAGGGGCCAAACTGGCCTGTTCTTCCCACTTTAACTTTGGGAAAAGGATCTTTAGAGATGTTGATGTATAGTGGAGATTTATCATCTTTTAGTTGTGAGTTGTAGTGGGGTTGGAAGGTTTTGATTAACTCGGCTTCAAGAATTAAAGCTTCGAGTTCTGAGTCGGTCGTTTTGAATTTAATCCTCTTGTGCATTGCTACCATCTCTTTGGTTTTTTGAGCCTGAGAGCCGATGTGTTTGTAGCTGGTAATCCTATTCTTTAGGTTTTTTGCCTTGCCAACGTAGAGAACTTTGTTGTTTTTATTAAGAAACCAGTAGACTCCTGGTTCTTGAGGAAAATTAGACATATTTCTTTAAGTATTGGCCGGTGTATGAGTTTTTAACTTTACTCACTTCTTTCGGGGTTCCAGTGGCGATAACTTTCCCGCCATTGTCTCCACCTTCTGGGCCTAGATCGATAATGTGGTCGGCGTTTTTGATGACATCTAGATTGTGTTCGATAACCACGACGGTGTTGTTTTGGGCAACCAGAGCTTTTAAGACTCCGAGTAGCTTCTTTAAGTCTTCAAAGTGGAGGCCGGTAGTTGGTTCATCTAAAAGGTAGAGGGTGTGACCAAGATTTTTGATAGATAATTCTTTGGCTAGTTTAACTCTTTGGGCTTCCCCACCTGAGAGGGTCGGAGCTGGTTGACCTAACTCGATATAGCCTAGGCCGACTTGTTTTAAGGTAATTAATTTGTTGTGGATTGGGGAAAACTTGGGAAAGAATTTTTCAGCTTCGTCGACAGTCATGTTTAAAACTTCGGAGATGTTTTTTCCATCTAGTTTAACTTCCAAGGTTTGGGAGTTGTATCTATCTCCTTTACAGACCTCGCAGGTGATGTAGACGTCCGGCATAAACTGCATCTCTATCTTGACTTGGCCTTCGCCTTGGCAGGATTCACAACGGCCTCCTTTGACATTAAAACTAAACCTGCCTGGTTTAAAGCCGTGGATCTTGGCGTCTTTGGTAAGGGTAAATAGTTGGCGAATGTAGTCAAAAGCCTTGGTGTAGGTAGCCGGATTACTTCTCGGGGTTCTACCGATTGGACTTTGATCAATTAAAGTGACTTTATTTAGAGATTCATAGCCTGAAATTGTTTTGTAGTTATCTTTTATTTCTATATTTTGGTAGTTGAGTTTGTTTTTAACTGCTTTAAAGATGGTGTCGTGAATGAGGGTAGATTTACCAGAGCCGGAAACTCCGGTGACTACTATAAATTTACCTAGAGGAAGTTCTATATCTAAATTTTTTAAGTTGTGTTGAGTGCAACCAGTAATTTTTAATGGAGGGTAATTAGATTGGCTTTTTGTTTGGTAGCTAGCTTTGATTTTTTTGCTACCCTTTAAGTATTTGCCGGTCAGAGAGTCTGAGTTGGCCATGACTTGCTTTGGAGTGCCGGCGGCCACTACCTTACCACCTTGTTTACCAGCAAGAGGGCCAAAGTCGACTAGGTAGTCGCTTTGAAGCATGATCTCTTGGTCGTGCTCGACCACGATGATGCTGTTACCTAAGTTTTTCAAGTTCTTTAGGGTTTTTATTAAGCGATGATTATCTCTTTGGTGTAAACCAATTGAAGGTTCATCAAGGATGTATAAGACGCCGGTAAGGCCAGTGCCAATTTGTGAAGCCAGACGAATTCTTTGGGCCTCGCCACCAGCTAGTGTGCCGGCTTTTCTAGATAAAGAAAGATAGTCTAGGCCAACCGAGATCAAGAAGTTTAGTCTTTGTTTAATTTCTTTGATGATAAGCTTACCAATTTCTTGTTCCTTTTTATTTAGGGGTGTTTTGTCAGAAGAAAGATTGGCAACAAAGACGTAAGTATCTTTGATGCTTAGCTCTGTTAATTCACTGATGTTTAGTTTGTCTAGAGAGACCGAGAGAGATTCTGGTTTGAGGCGTTTGCCCAGACAGTCTGGGCAAAGTTTTTTGGTCATAAACTTGCCGATCTCGGTGCGCATGTAGTCTGACTGAGTTTCTTGGTAACGTCGCTCGAGGTTGTTGATAATCCCTTCGTACTTGGTAGTAAAACCGGTAATTTTCCCAACGGAGTTGTCTCCAGTTACATTTAGGGTCTTATCTGAGCCAAGCAGGAGAGCTTTTTTAACCTTAGTTGGTAGTTCTTTCCATGGAGTTTTTAGATCAGAGTTTAGCTCTTTTAATAAGGTTTGAATGATCCTAGTGTGCCAAGAGTCTCTGGAAAATTGGCTAGCAAATGGAATGATGCAACCTTCAGATATAGTTAAGTTTGGGGCGATGATTTTATCTTTGTCTACAGCTAGCAGAGTACCCAAGCCAGTGCAGGTTGGGCAAGCTCCATGAGGTGAGTTAAATGAAAAGATTCTAGGTTCTATTTCGGGCAAGCTGAGATTACATTTTTCGCATGCAAAATTTTCAGAAAATAGATAGTCCTTGGTTTGTTTGGGATTATCTGGAAAGACTAAAGATGAGTCGTTGATTTGAGTTAAGATGGCTAGTCCATTCGAGAGTTTTAGAGAGGTTTCCAGAGAAGTGGTGATTCTATTTTTTAAGTAGTTGACTTCTTTTTGGTCACGACTTTGGGTTTTACTAAATGTAATTCTTTCGATAACAGCTTCGATGTTGTGACGATTTGTTTTGATCAAGACAATACCTTGGTCTAGATTAATTATCTGGCCATCGATTCTGACTCTTTGAACCCCTTTTGATTTTAGGTTTTTAAGTAAGTCTTGAAACTCACCTTTTTTGTCTCTAATAATCGGACTTAAGATCAAGAAACGCGAAGGTTTAGCTTCAACTTTATCTAAGATTTTTTTGTAGATTTGATCAACAATTTGGTCTAGAGATTGTGAGGAAATTTCCTGGCCACACTTGGGACAGTGGGGTCGGCCAATTCTGGCGTAAAGAAGTCTAAAGTAGTCGTAGATTTCAGTAATGGTACCGACTGTTGACCTTGGGTTGTGAGAGGTAGTTTTTTGATCGATGGCAATAGCTGGTGACAGACCCTCGATAGAGTCGATGTCTGGTTTACCCATGATGCCCAAAAACTGTCTAGCGTATGAGCTTAGAGATTCAACGTATCTTCTTTGGCCTTCAGCATAGATGGTGTCAAAAGCCAGAGATGACTTGCCGGAACCAGAAAGACCGGTAAAAACGATTAGTTGGTTTTTAGGTAGATCCAAGGAGATGTTTTTTAGGTTGTGTTGGCGAGCGCCTTTTATTTTAATTTGATTCATAAAGCTTCTATCAGATCGCGAATTTTTATAGCTTCCTCAAAGTCCATTGCTTTCGCAGCTTCTCGCATTTTTTTGTTTAACTTGAATATTAGCTTGGTTTTATCTGATGCAGTCAAAGAGTCTGATTTAAAGTTTTTTAGATCCAAGGTGATGTTTTTATCGATAGTGATGATGTTGTTTGGTAAAGGAGTTTTATCCTCTCTTTTAATGAGTTGTTTTCTGATGGGCTTGTGGATAGATACTGGAGTAATTTGGTTATCTTGATTGTACTTAATTTGAATATTTTTTCGTCTTTTAATTTCTTTGATAGCTTTTTTCATAGCATCAGAAGTTTTGTCGGCGTACATGATGACTTGCCCATTTTGGTGTCTGGCAGCTCGACCCATGGTTTGAATTAAGGAGGTTGTGGATCGCAAGAAGCCTTGTTTGTCTGCGTCGAGGATAGCCACTAAACTGACCTCGGGAAGGTCGAGGCCTTCACGAAGTAAGTTAATTCCGACTAGGACATCGTAGACTCCTTTTCTCAAGTCCGCTAAAATTTCTGATCGGTCTAGAGTGTCTATATCTGAGTGAAGGTAGGCTACTTTTATGTTAGTTTTTTTGGAATTTTCGTTTAAGTACTCGGTGAGTGACTCGGCCATTTTCTTGGTTAGAGTGGTGACTAGAGTACGCTCTTTCTTCTTGATTCTCTTTAGGATCTCTAGGTTTAAGTCTTTGATCTGGTTTTTACTTGGTTTGATGATGATTTCTGGGTCGAGTAAGCCGGTGGGTCTAACTAGTTGCTCAACTATTCCCCCAGATAAACTGATCTCTTCTTGGTTTGGGGTAGCGGAAGTGTAGATAACTTGGTCTTGGCGTCGATTAAACTCGGTGCTGGTCAATGGTCTGTTATCTAGAGCACTTGGAAGTCTAAATCCAAAGTCGATGAGAGTCTTTTTTCTAGATTGGTCACCACGATACATGCCTCTGATCTGAGGAACGGTGATGTGAGACTCATCGATAATTGTTAGGAAACCATCAGATTTATTGACTTTAGCGTTTAGTTTAAAGTAGTCAAGGAGAGTGTAGGGTGGTTCGCCAGGGTTACGGCCATCGAAGTACCTTGAGTAGTTCTCGATGCCGTTAACAAAACCTAGTTTTTGGATCATGTCGATGTCGTTGGTTACTTTTTGTTCAATTCGGTAGGCCTCAACAATCTGGTTTTTATCTTTGAAGTACTTAACTCTTGCCTTTAAATCTTTTTTGATTTGATTGATTGAAGATTGTTGAGTTAAGGGATTAGTCATGTAGTGTTTAGCTGGGTAGATAACTTCTTTGGGGATTCTACCTGGATTACTTTCAAGTTTTTCAAGGGTAACAGGATTAACTCGACTTAAAGCTTCGATCTGGTTATCTAACATTTCTATCTTAACAACGTGATCGGTGTAGGCTGGCCAGAGTAGGATGACGTCCCCTTTTAGCTGAAAAGTGCCTCTTCTTAGCTCAAATGGACTGTTTTCGTACTGGAGGTCTGTAAGACGAGATAAAATTGCCTGTTTGTCTACAAGTTGGCCTTGGATTAACTCTAGGATGTAGCGACCGTATTCTAAGGGTGAGCCGAGGTTGTAGATACAAGAGACCGAGGCTATGACGATAATATCTGGGCGAGTCAGTAAGTGGGTGGTTGAGGAGAGTCTTAGTTTGTCGATTTCATCATTGATGTTGGTTTCTTTTTCGATGTAGGTATCTGATGAAGGGATGTAGGCTTCGGGTTGGTAGTAGTCGTAGTAGGAAACAAAGTAGGAAACAGCATTCTCGGGAAAGAAGTCACGAAACTCTTGGTAGAGTTGGGCTCCCAAAGTCTTGTTGTGGGAGATGATTAAGGTTGGTTTTTGGACGGCTTGAATAACGTTGGCCATGGTAAAAGTTTTACCACTACCAGTAACTCCTAGGAGAGTTTGGTGTTTTTTGTGGTTTTTAACTCCATTAACCAGCTTGGAAATAGCCTGAGGTTGATCTCCCGTAGGCTTAAATTTACTTTTAAGGTTGAATTTTGGCATAACCATCCATTTTAACCGATTTTGAGCGATGTTAGTAGGGTCGAATGGATGGTATAATCAAGGACAAGCACCTGTGGCTCAATGGATAGAGTACTCCGCTTCGGACGGAGGGGTTGGGGGTTCGAGTCCCTCCAGGTGCACAAAATACTATAAAACCTTCAAGGACAGTCCTTGAAGGTTCACTTCCTAGTGATGGTGTAGGTAGTTGGGTGGGAGAGAAAGATAGCCGGGGTGTCTTCAACTAGGAATTTCTGGAAATCTTGGTAGATTTCTTTTCTCTTTTTTAGGTCGGAGATAATACGACCGTCTTCAAGAAGTTTATCTATCTTTAAGTCTTGGTAGTGTGAGATGTTGGTTTCTTGAGTAGAGTGCCAAAGAGCGTGTTGATCTGGGTCAAGGGGAATTTCTTGGGCAATAAGAATAGCTTGAAAGTCAGGTTCGATCGAGTTAATGATCTTAACATCTACATCTACATCCAAGACATTTTCCCAATCTTTGGCAATGGTCTCAGCTAGGTATTCAGATAACTTCTTGTCCTTTGCTTGAGGGTTGTAGATGTACTGGTAGATAGTCTCGTGGCAGATAACGGTCTTACCACCATTATCTTTCTTTAGCCTACCTGCTATTTGTTCTGGAGACCAACCCGACCTTAGTTGTCTTACTACATAACTGTAGATAGAGGGACTTTTAAGGGGGTTTAATCTTCTAATACTATTTCTCTTTATCTCCTCACTAACACTAGAGACACTCCTTTTAAGCTCTCTTGCTATCTGCCTTAGGCTAGCCCCGGAGGCTAAACCAATGGCTATTTTATCTCTTTCAATGGCAGTCAACTTACATTTATTTTTCATATCCGGACATTATACTGTTCGGATTCGTTTTAGAACTTACGTTTCAAGGGCAGTCAACTTACATTTATTTTTCATATCTGGAGATTATACTGTTCGGATTCGTTTTAGAACTTACGAATGCTATATATTTAGGTATAACAGAGGAAATATGGGGTAAAAGAGTTCGATAACTGTCCTGTTATGTGCACAAACGATAGGTTTGATTATATAAAAGTGATAGTTAACTATTATAAAATAGTCTTTGAACAAGTTGACTATGTTAATGTTTTTCGATACCGAACAGGATCCTTTAAGTGAGTGAATCCAATTTTTTCATATAGTGATCTTGCTCCTGCCAGATTTTCTCCATTTGTGTGTAATCGAATGACATTTATATTTTTGCTTTTTAGAGCAAGTATATTTTTAGTTAGCAAAGACTGAGCTAAACCTTTTCGTCGATATTTTTCTACTGTACTAACTTCTATCACTTCTCCCCTTCTTCCATTTACTTCACTTATCACAAATGAAGCTATATCATTTCCCTTCCAGGCAACATGCCAAAGTGAAAAATCAATATTGGGATTCTTTAGAAATTTTTTAAAATCAACTTCTGTTGTAGATGTTACAAAATCTCTATTTTTATAAATAGAGATGTTTACATCCCATATTTTTCTAAGATTTTCTAAATTAACTTCCCTTATTTCAAATCCTGTTGGTAAAGAAATATCCTGCAATGATTGAGATATATCAAAATCCATTTCTATCATTGTAAATACTTTTTTATACCCGTTAGCTAGAAGTATTTTGGTTTTTTCTTTTTCAGTTGAAGTAGCATTTGAACCGAACTGACTTTTACCTTTATTTTCGTGATTGTTAGCAATTTCTTTAATTCTATCTTCTGACCATAAAAGCATTCTTTTATAAATGCCTTTCTCTCTCCATTTTGGTATTAGATAGCTATTATGTAGATATAGCCAAGTACCATCATTTTCCGTCCACCACCCTAGTTTACTGTACCCAATAATTTCATTATTTATTTTAACCAATAAAATATCTCGAGTGGGTATGCAATTTTTGTCACAAAGTGAATCAGAAAGCTCTTTTGCTGTTGGAGTAGATTCAAGCGTTGAGAGTGAATCTATTTTGTCAATCTCTCTGCTTTTTTCTCTAACGAAAACCATTTGAGATAAATCGTTTTTATCTTTGAATGTCTCAAGCGTAAGATTTTTCATGTACCTGTAATTTTGTAGATCACTTCCTAGTGATGGTGTAGGTAGTTGGGTGGGAGAGAAAGATAGCCGGGGTGTCTTCAACTAGGAATTTCTGGAAATCTTGGTAGATTTCTTTTCTCTTTTTTAGGTCGGAGATAATACGACCGTCTTCAAGAAGTTTATCTATCTTTAAGTCTTGGTAGTGTGAGATGTTGGTTTCTTGAGTAGAGTGCCAAAGAGCGTGTTGATCTGGGTCAAGGGGAATTTCTTGGGCAATAAGAATAGCTTGAAAGTCAGGTTCGATCGAGTTAATGATCTTAACATCTACATCTACATCCAAGACATTTTCCCAATCTTTGGCAATGGTCTCAGCTAGCTCCAGAAAAGAGTCGCTGGTCCCCAAAGAGATTTTTAGTTTGCCACTAACGCTTGCTTCTTGTGTAAATTTATCAAAAAGCTCTTTTGACTGAGTAGGGCTGTAGGTGTAAGTCTTGGCTTTGTCGTAGTAGGCCCAAGATTTGGGGCTGATAGGAGTTAGGGCTCTAGTCTCCCCTTCTTTAGTTTTGTCTTTAATGGCGTAAGCCAGAGATTGTCTTAAAGGTTTGCTGGATAGATGGTTATCATTTAAGTTAAAGAGAATAGCTAGGTATTGGTTTTCGTTGGTGGTTTTTTCTACGTTTACCTTTTTAGTCCACCGGTCATCCAGAGGATTAGTGATTAAGTTATTAAGTTGATCTACCTCTCCCAACTTAAATCCAAGCCAAGCGGAAAGATGGGAAGGGTAAAACTTGTAAGTAATATCTTTTTTGGCTCCAGTCAAGCTTAAAAGCTTTAAGTAGGGGCCTTGGTACTTAATTTTTTTGATAATGTAGTCACCGGCGGAGATAGTGTGGTTTTTAAAGAGTGGTCTAGTGAGGAGGAGAAGAAATGGGGAGAAAGGCTCTTTTAGTTTAAATTGAATAGTGTGTTGGTCGGGGTAGATAACCTCTACGTCTGGGATGTCGAATTGAATTTCTTTTGAGTTAATTAAAGTGCCGTCACTCCAGAGAATATCTGTTTGAAGATATATGGTGTAGCTAGTTTCAGCCTCTGATATCTCCCAGCTTTTGGCTAGGTCTGCTTGGATTGAGCCGAATGCGTCTACTTTCACCAGTCCCCGACTAATAGCTTGAGAGATTGAGGTGGGGATAGAGTTTAAATTATATTGACCAACAATACCAATTTTCTGATGTTGATTGGCTTTTGGAAGGAGTGGTAATAAATTTTTGAAAAAAACAAAAATAAGAACACCAATTAAAGTGAAACTTAGAATTAGTTTTTTGTGTTTACTAAAAAATGAGTTTAAAATCCAAAACGGCTTACGAAAGCGCCGAGTCAAGATCATAGGCGAAAGTTAATTAGTGACAGAACTACGAATATAATAGCTAGAGCAATAGTTAAGTAAAAGATGGCTTTTTCGGCACCTTTTTTTGAGTGGTACATCTGTGATTGTCCACCAAAAGTAGAGCCTAGGCCAGTACCTTTAGCTTGAAGTAAAATGATGGCGATCAGAGTAATGGCCACTAAGGTTTGTATGACGATCAGCATGTTAATCCCTTTTCAAGATTGAAGTAATTAAATTGAAAGTTAAGCTTAACAGGAAACTAGCTAGGATGTAAGAAACAGTTTTGCCAATGTAAAATTCTGGAACGATGAAACCTCCCTGAGAAAATGAGGAAACCCTAAAAGCAGAAATAGAGACAGTGCTAACGATCTTGGTTAGAACTATTAGGATTAAAACATTGGCAATCCAGCGAAAGAATCCCAGGGTAAGTAGATTAATGGGAAGCAAGAAGAGCTTGATAATCGGTTTTACAATGTAGTTAATTATGGTAAAAATGGCAGCAGCGGTCATTAAATTTACTAGGTCATTGGGGACGATCAAACCTTTGAAAAATGAAGCGGTAATAAAAAGAGTAAAGCAGTTCAGTAGAGTTAGGCGAATGAATTTTTTCATATATTTATTTTATCACAGCTGTTTGTTTTGGTGATGCTTGTTAGTAATCTTAAGAGTTATTATCAAGAAGATTATTGAAAATGATATGATAATGGCGTATTTGTAGTTGTTTAAAATAAGAGTGTAGGTGGGTAGTAGGGTGATTTCTTTAGAAGCTTGGGAAAACTCTGAAGTGAGAGTGATGGTGTCGGTAAAGTTTGAGGTCCAAGTGGTAGAGGGTAGTTCTAGGTTAATTTGATGGCTAGAAAACGGAGGCAAGACTGGAATAGACCAGTTTGTTTTGTCTAGCATAAAGTGATCTGAAACAAAAGATACCGATTGGTTGTATAAAGCTACATTACCGGTGTTTTCAAGAGTAATGGTGCCGTTTATTGGTAAACCCGAAAAAGATTTTTCAGGAAGTTTAATGGTTAGTTTGGTTTGTTGATTTTTTGGTTTTTTAGTCGAGAAGTGAACATCGACGTCTTTGGTTTCCTCACCAGCTGTTTTGTAGGCTCCGGCTGGAACAGGGTACTGGCTGTCTTGGCCCAAGATAACAAAGACAAAGTGATTTAAATCAGTAAAGTTGAAGAAGTCGACACCACCGGTAGTGTTTCCCCAAGTTGGGTCAACTGGAGTCCAAGTATTAGTTGTAGTGTCGTAGTATTCTGGCCAAGCGTGCAAGATGTCTTGCTTGAGGCTAAGAGGCCGTAGGGATGAGTTTGTGGTGTAGGCAAAGCCATTGATTGCCCGAGCGGGAATAGAGGCAGCCCTTGATAGAGCAATAAAAAGATCGGTAAACTCCATGCAGATAGCTGAGTCTTTGTTGTCCAGTACATTGGCGGCTCCAAACCTAGTGGTGGTTTCACTAAGTCGACCGTAGTCATAAATTAAGTTATCGACGATGTACTGATATATTTTGGCTGGAGTTTTTAGTTCGTTGGCTAGTTGAGTAATGTTTGGGTTGTTAGTTTCCCAATACTTTTGGGAAGTAAGGTAAGTGTTTTGATCTTCTAAGATAAAACCGGGAAAATCTGCAACTGGATTTAAGTTAATTTCGGCAGAGCCGGTGGCTAAGATATCTAGATTTTGCTTTGGAGACAGGATGTAGCTAGCTAGCCAGTTACCATCAATGTCTAGATCAATGGAGTCTGGTTGGGGAGTAAGTTGGTTGTAGATAACTTTTTGGTATGTGGTGTCTGGAGGTAGGGCAATCTCGGTTTTTACCTGATAGACGTTAGGGTTGTCTAGATGGTAATTCAGTGAAAAATCAAAGTATTGGACCGTACCAAAAGTCGCACTAATCCCCTTTAGGATTAGATCTTCTTGATTGAAACGGTAAGTAACAAAGTCTTGGTTGCTTGTTTTTGAAGTTGGTGTTGGTGATATGGCTGAAGGTGAGCCAAAGGAAGTCGGGACAGACAAAGTGAGGTTGTAGCTATTAAGGCTGTCTGTTTTTTGAAGTTTAGGGATAGAGATTTCCCATACATTACCAAGCTGGTGGGCAAAATCTTTGCTATCAAACTCTAGTTGAAAAACTTGAGATTTATCTTTACCTAAAATGTTTTCCTTAAAAGGAATGGTGATGCTGGTAGTTTTATTGCCGGTAGCGATTCTGGGATCTAACCCCCCTTTTGAGTTGTAGGCATTTATGTTGTTTAGGTTAGTTGAGCCAATTGAGAGGGAAAATTCGGAGGCATAGATGTTTGATAGATTATTTGTCAAAGAGATATCAAACTTGGTGTGAGTTAAACCAGCTTTGTTAATTTGATAATTGATACTGTAGTTGGTAGAAAAATCGGTTATGGCTGCGACCGGAGCTTTACTCCAGAGGAATAAAGTGAATGAGAGTAAAGCAATAAAAATCTTTTTTACCATGAGGTAATTGTAGTGTTAATGAGTAGCAATTGCAAAACGGCTATTGACTAACGTATTTTATTCGGGCTAATATGATACTAAGATATAACTAATAAAATACAAACAGTGGGGAGAAAGATTTTTATATGCCAGTAACACTATACAGAAGACAGAAACAAATTGTCGATTTTATCTCTCAATACATTCAGGCAAAAGGACACTCACCAACCTTACAAGAAATTGCTGATGCCATGAATCTTTCTTCGCTAGCTACGGTACACGAGCACATTGCTACTTTAGTCCGAAAAGGAGTGATAAAAAAATACGAGGGTTCAATTAGAGGTCTAGAGATTGTTGATCCAAGATATGCTTCAAGTGGAGCGGATATGGAGTTACCAGTCTTAGGTTACATTGCGGCTGGTAAGCCAATTGAGCCATTTACAGATCCTAATGCTAGTTTTGGAGTTTCGCCCTCTATGGTTAGTGGCAAGAAACGCTCGTTTGTTCTTCAAGTTAAGGGGGAATCGATGATTGAAGAAGGAATTCTTGATGGCGATTATGTAGTTATTGAAGAGAAGAAAGAAGCTATGAACGGAGAAATTGTTGTAGCTCTGCTTGAGAACGGCTTAGCTACTCTAAAGAGATTCTTTAAAGAGGCAACTAGAGTTAGGCTAGAGCCAGCTAACTCCTCTATGAGTCCTATCTATGCTACTAATGTAAAGATCCAAGGAACGGTGGTGGGGGTGATTAGAAAGTTTGCCCAGGTTAATTAATTAAATGGTAAATCAAGAAAGAGTGCCTAGAGAGTTAACTATACCTGAAAAAGCTATGGTGGTTTTTAGGGTTGTAATCAGCTTTCAACGGTGGCCAAGAATTCCATCAACACCAGATGAGTGGAAGGCTGGTAATTCCCAAGCAACACCATTATTGGGAGAGGGTGATGAAATTGGAAAACATTTTGAAGTCAATAATCCTTCTTAATCTTAAACTGGTGAGAGTGGCCATTGTGGTTGTAGAAGTTAGGACGATATAAATTTGGGATTGATTTTGATATAGATGGTTA
>CAXBYZ010000012.1:0-21075 GCA_963980215.1 uncultured bacterium
ATGGATAAACTAGATAAAAAGCTAACGGGAAACATGGATAAGTTAGACAAGAGATTAAGTAGAGGTCTCTTTGACTTGAAGTTAGAAATTGATAGTCTTGATGAGAAGATGGATAGAAAATTTGCTGAGTTTACTGATAGAAATTTGAGCATTGTGTCTGAAGTGCTTGGAGAGCTTAAAGATATGAGAGAAGAGAGATTAATTACAACTGATCGTTCTAATGAAAATCGAGAAAGACTGGAAAACCACGAGGAACGTATTGATCAATTAGAGCAAGTGGCGGTTTCACTATGAGACAAAGCAAAGGCCAAGCAGTTTTAATTATTTTATTAGTAGTAGCAGTAGCTTTGGGTTTTGGGTTATCTATTATTTCCCATTCAGTGACAGATGTAAAGATCTCTAAACAAGAGCAAGAGGCTGCAAGAGCCTTTAATGCAGCTGAGGCGGGAGTGGAAGAGGCCTTAAAAAGCATTACAGTCGGTTCTGGGAGCATAACAGTTGATGATGTTGAAGTGAGTTACTCGGTTGCAGGAGAGACCATTTTGAATACTTTGGTAAAAGAAGGTGAGTCAGCTGAACTAGATTTAGTGGGAGCTGACCCGGGACTGGATACATTGACTGTAAATTGGGTAAATAGTGGGACAAGTTCGGAAGATCCTGGAACTTGCATTGCAACAACAAATCAGGCGCCTGCTTCTTTGCTAATTACTGTGACTGATAACTTGAATCAAGTGAGAAGATATGGAGTTAATTCATGCTCTTTGAGTAGTGAGAATGGAATGACTGATGTAGCTACAAGTGGTGACTCACCTTTTTTAAGAAAGCTTGATATTGGAGTAGACGCTGATGATGTTTTAGTACGAATTCGACCCTTGTATAACCAAGCCAGCATCAAGGTGACTGGTAACGTGGAGTTGGCAAGTCAAGCTTATCGAATAAACTCGACTGCTCAGGCTCCAACCCTTGAATCTAAAGCTATTGAAGTATCAAGGTCTGAACCAGCTACACCTTCGGTGTTTGATTACGTCTTGTTTTCAGGCACAAATATAGTAAAGTAGTAATAGTTACAAAATAAAAACTGCCCTATGGGATCATTCTTTGGATTAGATATTGGTTCGTCTTCGGTTAAGGTACTGCAAGTAGAAAAAGTTCAAGATGGTCTGAAAATAAAACACTTTGCTTCGGCTGTAATTGATGCTGACGATCATGTTGAAGTGATAAAGAAGACAATAAAAGAGTCCGGGATCAGACCAACTACAGAGGTAAATGTGGCTTTACCTGAGAGCGATGTTTATACCAGAATTGTGACGACTCCCCTACTATCTTCAACAGAGTTAGCTTCTTCTATTCAGTATGAGGCTGAACAGTATGTTCCGGTTCCCTTAACTGAAGTTGAGTTGTTCCATCAAGTATTAAGTAAATCTGAAGATGCTGATGTTGATAATCATATGAAGGTTTTGTTGATTGCGGTGACTAAAGAGAGGCTGGGAAAGTTGACCAATCTTCTTGATGAAGTTGGTTTAATCCCAAAAAGTTTAGAGACAGAATTATTTTCCTTGATGAGAGTTTTTTCTGACACTTCAAAGACTCAATTACTGGTTTCATTTGGACACAGAACTACAGATATGTTGATCCTAGACAAAGGTTTGCCGATGTTTTTACACTCGATGCCAATTGGAGCCGTAACCATGACTAACTCATTGGTCAATGAGCTTAAGTTGCCAGCAGATCAAGCTGAGCAGTATAAAGTCACCTATGGAATTAGACAAGATTTACTAGAGGGAAAAGTGGCTAGTGTGTTGTTGCCGTTGGTTGATAAAGTGGTAGAGCAGATTGAAAAATCTTTTGTCTATCTAAAGCAACAGGGGTTGAACAAATTACCAGATCAGATGGTGATGGTGGGTGGAGGTTCTTTGTTGCCTGGGTTAGGAAGCTACTTGGTAAAGAAAATAAATATTGAAGTCTTGGTAGGAAACCCAACATTGAAATTTATTAAAGATGAAAATTTTACAAAGTTTATTACAAAAGAAAATAGTCCAGAGTTAGCAACAGTAACAGGTTTAGCTTTAAAAGAGCTAGTTTAGTATGGATATAAGTCTATACCCTAAAAAAATTGGAAAGATAAATAAGAAGCAGAAGTTAATTGTTTTGTTAACCAGATCAGCTTTAGTTTGGTTGCTTGTTTTAGGAGTTTTAATGGTCGGGATATCTTTTTTTAGCCTATCTGTAAACAAAAAAAATTTAAGTCTAGATAGCCAGATTAAACGGTCTAAGACTGCGATCGAGGCTTTGTCTGAAGTTGAGAGTCAGCAGTTGTATTTAACTAGCAAATTAGACAGTTTTGAAGAATTAGTTAAGTCTCAAGAAGTTCACCATGCTATAACTGAAACTATCTTTGACTTAATCCCTGATGGGACGGAAATAAAAGGTTTTAAAGTTGAGACTGAGGGTGAGATTGTTTTATCTGGAAGCGCGCCAAGTTATTTAAAGCTGAGTGAGCTGCTGGATAGGGTTCGAGACGCAAAAAAATATCGATTAGACATCAAGTCAGCTAAAGTTAACAAGATCTCATTGTCTAGAGACGGGAGCTTGACCTTTGATATTAGATTAACCTTAGACTTAAAGAGTTAAGTGTATGAATAAAGAAAAATTGGGTTTTAAAATATTTAAAGAGAAAAAGTTAATTGGCCTTTTTGTTGCTGGCTTAGGGTTGTCTTTTGTTATTTTTGGTCCGTTAGTTTCTAAACTAAAAACAAGAACAGCAACAAATAAAGTCCTTGAATTAGAGCATGGGAAGTTAACCACAAAACTAGAGTTTTTAGAAGGAATTGACAGAAATTTGATTGGTGAGAGAGTCCAAAAGATGGAGCAAGTCTTTCCATCAAAAAAGCCAGTGGTGGCTTTGATGGGGTCTCTATCCAAGTTGTCTGGAGATCATAACCTATCTTTTGGAGGAATTACTTTGAGACCTGGAGTCTTGAGTAGTGAAAAGGATGAAAAAACAGGCACTAAGAAGAAAGCAAAAAAGACTAGTGAACTTTATGACTTAAAGTTTGGATTTCAAGTAACTGGAACTTTTGAAGATGTGGCTTCATTTATGAAAGATCTTGAGAAGGTTGCTCCTTTGATGAAGATTGATGAGTTGGGTTTATCAATAAAAACAAATCCATTTTTTGAAGATGAAGCTTTAAGGGTGGTAGCGGAAATTGATGTTTTAGCTTATTATCAGGCACCACCAGAGTCACTGGGATCGGTAAATAAACCGGTGGAGTTACTCAATAAAAAAGATGAGGCTTTGTTAAATAAACTGTTTTCTTTTAAACAGTTTGAGGTTGTGGTTCCTGTGGCTCAGACTGGGAAGGTTGATCTGTTTTCGTCTGATCTGTTTCAGGGGCTGACTCCTCTGGCTGAGCTTGATCTTCAAGAATAACTCGAACCCTTAAGCCTTGCTTGATGGCTTTTACCTTGGCAAGTTCTCTAATTGAGTTGATAATTTTTCCACCTTTTCCGATAACTTTCCCCATATCTTCTGGGTCAACATTGATGGTAAGGATGTGAGTTTGAGTTTCGTCAACAGTTTCGTCAACCTGAACTTTATCTTGGTGGTCGACTATGGTAGCGACTAAATATTTAACTAAATCAAGCATATTTTTTTATTAAGCGTCTAACAGTTTCGGTTGGTTGAGCACCTTTTTCTTGCCAGTAGCTTAATCTTTTTTTGTCTATTTTAATTGATAATGGTTTAGTGTTTGGATCATAGATACCTAGTTGCTCCAAGTATCGGCCATCGCGCTTACTTCTAGCTTCGTTGACAATAATTTGATAGCTAGCGTAGCCTCTTTTGCCGGTTCTTCTTAGTTTTATTTTTAACATATTTTTATTTAATTTAGATTGCTTATGATATCAGATAATCTTATCTGTCTCAAGAGCAGCTTTAGCGGCTTCTTGCTGAGCTTCTTGCTTGGATTTTCCTACTCCACTCCCCATAATTTTGTTTTTTAGAAGAACGTTGACGGTAAAAGTTTTTTCATGGTCAGGGCCAGAAGTTTTGACCAGTTCGTAAGCTGGAGCTAGTTTTAATTTGTGCTGCCAGTGTTCTTGAAGTTTGCTTTTATAATCAGTTATTTGAATGTTTTTGAGGATGGTTTTTAAGTTTTTTAACAGATGATCTTTAATAAACTTATCTGCATAACTATAGCCTTTGTCAAGATAAATAGCTCCAACAATTGACTCAAAGCAGTCGGCTAGGATTGAGACATTTTGATTGCCGTTAGAGTTTGCCTCTCCACTTGAGAGAATTAGCTTACTTCCTAGCTTTAGTTTTTTTGAAGCGGCAGCTAAAGTTTTGGTCTGAACAATGTTGGCTCTTAAGTGAGTTAACTCCCCCTCTTTGATATCTGGATAGGTTTTAAATAGATAGCTTGAGACTACAAGCTCTAGAACAGCGTCTCCTAAAAACTCTAGCCTTTCATAGGACTCTTTAAAGCTCGTTTTTTCGTTTAAAGCGGAACGATGAGTGAGAGCTTTGGTGAGAAGGTCTGGATTTTTAAATGTGTAGTTAGCGATTTTTTTCATTTTTTTACTAAAGAGCCTAAGACTCCATTGACAAATTTTGGGGTTTTTTCAGTACCAAATCGTTTTGATAGTTCAACAGCTTCGTCGATAACTACTTTTTCAGGTATTTCTTTTTTGAATCTTAACTCGTGTATGGCTAGTCTTAGTATGGCTAGGTCAACTTTGTTTAGTTTATCAACTGGCCATTCTGGAGCTAGTTTGGTGATAAGGCCGTCAATTTCTTTTAAGTTGTCTGCAATATCTTTAATGGACGAGGGTTGAGTTTCGTTACCTATAAAACTGGCGGTAAAGAGTTTTCTAAACAACTTAATTCTTTTTAAGTGTCTTGGGTCAGAGCTGACTTTCATGTTCTTTTTAGTATTGGTTACAGTTTGAACAGACTTGGTGAGGAGCTTTTAACTGACTACAGTGAGGACACTTGGAGAGATTTGGTTTTTTTAAAGAAATAGCGGCTCGACGCTTACCTTTTCTTCTGGTTGAGTTTTTTCTTTTTGGTAGTGGTGGCATAGTTAATTTAAAGTAATTTTACTTATTTTACTCTTAGGTTGAATCTTTTTCAATAGAGAAGGATTATTGTCCATAATGTTTTTGGCAACTAGCTTGGTTTGTTTAATTAAAGAGGTATCTGAAAGTGAGGCTATTTTTAGGTTGGTAAAGCCGTGTTGTTTTAGGCCATAGAGATCTCCTGGCCCCCGTAGTTTTAAATCTAGCTCAGCTAGCTTTAAACCAGAGTTTAAGGTTTCCATGGCTTTGAGTCTTGAAACAGTTTCTAGCTTTGTACTTTCTGAGAAGATCAGGCAGTATGATTCAAGATGGCTACGACCAACGCGGCCTCTTAATTGATGAAGTTGAGCTAGACCAAAACGTTCGGCATCTTCGATGAGGATAATGGTGGCGTTAGGGATATCTATGCCAACTTCGATAACAGGAGTAGAGACTAAAATATTGGTTTTGTTTTTTTGGAATTTATTAATTATTGCTTGTTTGTCTTTGTCTTTAATTCTGCCATGGAGTATATCTAGTTTTTGATTTTTAAAGATGTTCTTTAGTTGTTTAAATTCATCTGTAGCGGCCTTGATATCTTTCAGAGTTTCTGAGTCTGAAGAGTCGATTAAGGGGTAGACGATAAAGGCTTGGCTTTGGTGTTTTTTAATTTCTGATTTGATCCAAGTATATGCTTTTGATCTTTTTTGGGGAGGGATAACCCAGGTTTTAATTTTTTTTCTTCCCAAGGGCATTTCGTCTAGGATGGATAGGTCTAGGTCAGCGTAGGCGGTTAAGCTGACTGTTCTGGGGATTGGGGTGGCTGTCATGGTAAGGGTGTGGGGGGTAATTGTTTTGGTAGCATTTAGGAAAGCAGATCTTTGTTTGACGCCAAAGCGATGTTGTTCATCGATAACTAGAACCCCGAGATTTTGGTTATTAATATCTTTAAATAAAAGGGCGTGAGTGCCCACTAAGAGATCTGCGTTTTTGGTATCTTTTTTGGAACTAGAAGTTACTAAGGCAATTTTTATACCAGTTTTGGCAAAGATTTCTTTGAGGGATTTATAGTGTTGGTTAGCTAAGATAGTGGTGGGTGCCATGATAATGGAGCTAAAGCCGTTTAGATAACTAGTGTAGACAGCTATAGCGGCAACAATGGTTTTTCCGGAACCAACATCCCCTTGAAGGAGACGATTCATGGGTTTTGATTTTTTTAAGTCAGATAAAATTTCCTTGATGGACCTATCCTGAGCTTTGGTTAGTTTAAAGGGGAGGTCGGAGATGAGTTTATTAATTTTTTCTTGGTCGATTTTTAGTTTATTGCTTAAGTTTTTTTCTTCCCAAATCTTTTTTTTGTTTAAAGCATTTAGTTGGAGCATGAGCATCTCGTCAAAGCCTAGCCTTTTAATAGCTTGCTCTAGTTTTTTTTGATCAGTGGGAAAGTGAATTGAGTTTAGAGCAGATTCTAGATCGATGAGATGATTTTGTTTTTTAATCTCACTGGGTAACCAGTCTTTAATTTTTTGGGTTTGGTTTTCTAAGACAAAATTAATCCTTGATCTAAGCCACTTGCTTGACAGTTTAGCGGTTTCCGGATAAATGGGAACAATCCGACCAGTGTGAAGATTTTTTTGATTATTGGTTCCATAGACTTCGTATTGCGGAGAGATAAAGGTTAGTTTTCTGTTAAACCAGCCAACTTTGCCAGAAATAGAGACGATACTCCCCTCTTTGAGGGTGTTTGGGATGTAGATTTGGTTAAACCAGATAGATTCGATTGAGCCCGAGTCATCTTTGAGAATTGCTTTTTGGATTTTTTTTCTGTTTTTGGTAAAGATGTTTTGACAAGAGATAATTTCGGCTTTGATAGTAACCACTTGATTAGGTTGAATTGAAGCTATTTTGGTGATTATGGAGAGGTCGTCGTGTCTAGAGGGATAGTGGTGAAGAAGATCTTTGACGGTAAAGATGTTTAGCTTTTTTAATCTAGCCACATAGGCTGGGCCAACCATAAGGATTTTACTAACGGAGCTGGTAAGAGTTAGCATATTTTATTTTTCAAGCCTGCAGGGATGGACCCCGTAGGTGTGTGAAAAGATGATTCTTGAGTTGAGGTGCTGGAAAATCAGCCTGCAGGGATGGACCCCGTAGGTTAGAGGGCATAGAATAAGGGCATTAGAGAGCTTAAAAGCAGGCTGATGCTGGCAATTGCTACGATAACACCAAAGGCTTTTCGTTGTTTTTTGGTTAATCTCATATAACTTTGACAAAAGTTTTTTTCCCGATCTTGATTTTGTCTCCGGTTTTTGTTGGATGATCAAATTCTGTTATTGCTTGACCGTTAATTTCGACAGCATTTTGTTGAATTAGTCTTTTGGCTTGAGATTTACTGGGTAAGACTTGTGCAATAGTAGCTAGTGAAGTGAGTTGATTAGAGATAGTTTCTTTAAACTCTGGAGCTTTTTTTTGAAAAGTAGTTTGAAAGTGCTCTTGGGCTTCTTTAGCTTTTTTGTCCCCATGAAATTGAGAAGTGATGGCGAGGGCTAACTCTTTTTTGGCTGATAATGGGTCTGATAAGTCTAGTGATTTTAAGTCAAGATCGGTAAAGAACTCGTAGTAGTCTTTTAGGAGTTCATCGCGAACACCCATTAACTTACCGTACATATTTATATTTGAATCAGTCAAGTAGATACAGTTGCCTGAAGTTTTACTCATGGTGTTACCGTCTGTGCCTACAATCATTTTTAGGGCCATAACAAACTTTTCTTTGTTGTTCATTTTTCGTTGTAGCTCTCTTCCGACCAGCATGTTAAAGGTCTGGTCTGTACCGCCTATTTCTAGATCTACATCCATGGCAACGGAGTCGTAGCCTTGAAGTAGAGGGTAGAGAGTTTCGTGATACCAGACAGTATCACCTTTTTTTAGTCTCTTGGTGAAGTTGTCTCTTTTGAATAACTGAACGGCTGAGATGTTGCTTGAGATATTTATGATATCTTTTAGCTTAAGCTTGGTGAGCCAGTCCCCGTTTTGTTTTATCTTAACTTTTTTGAAGTTTAAAATTGGAGCTACCTGTTTCTTCCAAGACTTAATGTTTTGATTGATCTCGGTTTGGGTGATTAACTTCCTGCCGGTATCTCTTTCGGATGGATCTCCCACTAAAACGGTACCGGTGCCAAAGAGTAAGATGACTTCATGACCGAGATCGGCAAATTGTTGGAGTTTTCGCAAAGGAACCGTGTGGCCTAGATGGAGACCTTTGGCCGTGGGATCGATGCCTAGGTAGAGTCTAATTTTCTTTTTGGCCATCAAAGATTTTAGGCCTTTTTTACTAGGCAAAACTTGATCTACGGCTCTGGCTAAAACTTGATCGATGGTCATTTAGTTATTTATAGCATTTTTTGACTCTGTTTGGTAGACTAATGTTATGTCTAATTGGAAGCGTACCTGGAGAAAAAGAGTTGTTAAGGCGAAGCACTATGCTAAAAAATATCGGCCTAGAAATAGAGCGGATGTAGTTAAGTTGTTGGCGATTTTAGGATTTTTTGGAATTATAGGATCGTTTTTATTGGGAACGATTATGTTTGCCTGGTACTCTAAGGATTTGCCAACTCCAGATAAGGTGGTAAGGAGAGATGGATTTTCAACTAAGATTTTTGATCGTGATGGTGAGCTTTTATATGACGTGTTTGCGGATCAAAGAAGAACCCCGGTTGAGTTAGAGAAGATGCCAGAGACTTTAAAGCAGGCAACAGTAGCAATTGAAGATAAGAATTTTTATCAGCATAGTGGCTTTGACCCTCTGGGCTGGGTGAGGGCGGTCTTTAATACTGTTTTTAGACTGAGGCGTTTGGGGGGAGGCTCAACTCTAACTCAGCAGTTGGTTAAAAATGTCTTGTTAACAAATCAAAGAAGTGTTAGTCGAAAAGTTAAAGAGTTTGTTCTGTCAGTTCAAATAGAAAAGAAGTACTCAAAGGACGAAATTTTGCAGATGTATTTAAATGAGTCCCCTTACGGAGGGACGGCATGGGGAGTTCAAGCTGCTTCGGAGACATACTTTGGTAAAGATGTAGATGAACTTAACTTGATTGAGTCAGCGGTGTTGGCTGGCTTACCACAATCTCCTAGCAGGTACTCCCCTTTTATTGGTGGGGATACTTATATAGGTAGAACTAAGGATGTCTTAAGGAGAATGAGAGAAGACGACTATATTACTAAGGATCAAGAAAAGCAGGCCTTGGAAGACTTGGATAAGATAGAGTTTGCTCCTGAAGGCTCTAGTTTTAAAGCTCCACACTTTGTGATGTATGTGAAGAACAAGTTGGTGGAAAGATATGGAGAAGCTTTGGTAGAACAAGGAGGCCTTCGAGTAACTACTACTCTTGATTGGGATTTGCAGAAGGAAGCTCAGAAAATTGTAAGTGAAGAAATTGAAAAAGTTGAATCTTTAGCAATAACCAATGGGTCCTCGTTAACTATTGACCCGCAAACAGGAGAAATTTTGTCGATGGTGGGTTCCAAGAATTACTTTGCTGAAGACTATGATGGCAAGGTGAATGTGACTTTGTCTTTAAGACAACCTGGTTCTTCGATAAAGCCGGTTAACTACGTAACTGCGTTTATGAAGGGATACTCTCCGGCTACTATGATTGCAGATGTTTCTACCGAGTTTCCCGGGGGAGCGGATATTCCAATTTACAAGCCAAAAAACTATGATGGAAAGTTTCATGGTCCAGTCCAGTTAAGACATGCTCTTGGTAACTCATTGAACATTCCGGCAGTGAAGTTACTTCAACTAGTGGGAATTAAAGATGTTTTGGAGACAGCCTCCAAGATGGGTTTTACGACTTTAAAACCAACTCAAGCTAATGTAAATCGGTTTGGTTTGTCTTTAGCTTTAGGTGGTGGTGAGATTAGATTGATTGACATGACCTCAGCTTATAGCGCATTTGCTAATGGAGGCTACAAAGTGGAGCCAATTAGTATACTTAAAGTTGAGGATAATAAAGGCAAAGTTTTGGAAGAGTATAAGAAGTCATCTTTAGCCAGAGTTTTGTCTGAAGAACAGGCGTTTTTGATTTCGGATATTTTGGCTGATAACAACGCTCGCTTGATTACTTTTGGGGCAAACTCTTTCTTGAATATTCCTGGTCACACCGTAGCGGTAAAGACTGGAACTACAGATGATCAAAGAGATAACTGGGCTGTTGGTTGGACTCCGGCGGTGATTACAACTGTTTGGGTGGGAAATAATGATAATACCCCGATGAAGAGAGTAGCTTCTGGAATTTCTGGAGCGACACCAATTTGGAGAAGAATAATGATGGAGGCTTTGTCTCGAGTGCCAAGAAAAGATTGGGGGGTGCCAAGTGGAGTTATTGAGAAAGATGTTGATGTTATTTCTGGGTATGCTTCCCATGATGGTTGGCCTTCTAGAAAAGAGTATTTTATTAAGGGAACTGAACCAGTAACAGCTGATCCGATCCACGCTAAGTTAAGGGTGTGTAAGGGTCAGGATGATAAGCTAGCCTCTGATGTTCGGGTAGCTAAGGGGGACTATGATGAGAAAGAGTTTATCGTCCTTACAGCAGATGATCCAGCTGGTGGAAGCAAGAATCGTTGGCAAGAAGGAATTGACGCTTGGATTAATGGACAAGAAGATTCTAGGTATAAGTACCCAAAAGATTACTGTGATGACTCTGACAGTGTGACTGTAAATATTGAAGACCCTGATGATCACCAGAAAGTAGGTAGTGACTTTTTGTTTAAAGCCAAAGTGACGGCTAATAAAGATGTTAAGTGGGTAAAGTTTTATGTTGATGGGGTGGAAAAGAAGAAGTTGGAAAATAAACCTTATGAGTATACTCAGCATCTTGGTGATGGAACTTATACTCTAAAAGTTAGAGCTGAAGACTCTGATGGAAAGAGTGCCGAGAGAGAGATAAAGATTGGAGTGAATATGGATTGGGATTACACTGAACCTGAGCCTTCTCCTAGCCCGTCTCCATCCCCTTCTCCTAGCCCGTCTCCTAGCCCTTAAATTTCCCCGACTAGTTCTGCTTTATATTTAGTTTTTAGGTTGGTGACTACTTTTTTTCTAATAGGAGTTACTATTTTGTCTGAGAGTGGTTTGGTTTGTGATTGGTAAGTAATGTTGAAGGTGTAGTTTTGTTGGTAGGTTTTGGTCAAGTTTACTTTACTGATTAGTTTATGAGTAGATTTAATTGTTTCTATAACTGGTTCAATATATGTTTTTGGGGAAAGAGTGAAGGTGAGGTCTTCTATGATTGGGGGATGAATGGATGGGGGCTGGTAAGTTGGATAGTCTGAAGAAAGTTTTAGGATTGGCTTTAGGTTTAGAACAACAACTTGGGGTTTTATAGTTCCTAGTAATTTTGTTTGGTGATAGATCTCGGCAGAGTCTTTTTGTGGTTTGAATTTAACTTGAAAATGGAGCTTTTTTAAGAGAGCTTCAACTATACCTTTTAAGTATGAGTAGCTATTTTTGGTGCTGATAATTAGCTCAAGCTTTTCTTGTGGTAGTTTATTTGTTTGAGGGTGGTAAGTGTTGGCTATCTCAAAGAAAGAAAGATTTTCTTGTGGTTGGTTTAAAGCCTCTTGATGGGAAGGAGTCAAAGATCTTCTTAAGTACTGCCAGTCTTTGGACAATGCATTTTTAATTTTGTGGTGAGAGTTTAGGGGAAATTCGGAGAGAGTAGCTAATTTTTCTGAGATTAATGAGTTGGTGTAGATCTCGTTTAAGCCAAAACCGGCTAGCCAAGTTTTAATCTGATGTTCGAGTTTGAAGTTTTGATCTTCAGGGTAGTTAGTAGGAATTGGAGTGGCCATGATTATTGATGGAAGTTTGTGGTAGCCATAGATTCTAGCTACTTCTTCGACAATGTCTTCTGGAATGTCTATGTCTTTTTGTCTGTATGAAGGAATTGAGATGGCGTAAGTGTCGTTTTTTTGTTGATAGTTATTGGTAAAACCAAGAGTATTGAGGATGTCTGTAACTTTACTTGGTTTGATATCGATACCAAGACGGTCTTTGATAAGTTGGTGTTTGGTGGTGATTGATTTTGGCTTGACTGGATTTGGGTAGATGTCGATGATATTTGAGGCTACAGAAGCACCGGTGAGTTCTTGAAAAAGCTTAACACCTCTTTTTAGAGCTATCATGGCAATCTCTGGGTCAACCCATTTTTCATTAAGGGTAGCGGCAACTGTTCTGATGCCTAAAGTCATGGAAGTTTTTCTAATTTGAACTGGATCGTTGGTTTCAAGGAAGAACAAGATTCTCTTGGTGTTGTTGACAACTATGCTGTTACTGGTACCAATAATACCGGGGAGGTCGATGATGGTGCCGGTGCTATCGTCGATGACGTTATCTCCTCCTGGTAAAGTGTAGGTCTTGTCTTCAAGAGAAGTTATTTTTTCACCTTTTTTTGATTTTCTTAGGACTAGTTTTTTGGTTTTGATTCTATCGTAATCGAAAACATGAGTAGGGTGACCAATTTCTGTCATTATGTAGTTGGTGATATCTATGGTGTTATTTAGAGAACGGATATTGGCTGCTTTGAGCCTAGCTTTGATGTATTCCTGTGAAGGGCCCAAGTTAAGGTTATCTAGAACAATGCCAAGAATACGATGGCAAGTTTGATTTGGGTCTTTAATAGAAATCTCAAGAGGGTTGTCTATTTTTTTAAGGTCGGCTAGTTTGGGGGGAATGTACTTAGCTTTGATCCCAAATTGAGGGAGGATAGCGGAAGCATCTCGGGCAATTCCGATGACAGACATCATATCAACTCGATTGGTGGTGACTTCGATATCATAAACGTAGTCGTCGCCTACTTTTTTGACTGATTCGATTGATGGTCCACAGAGAGACAGATATTTTGCTAGTTGCTTGGGTGTAGCTTTGGTGTCTATAAATTCTTTTAAGTGAGAGTGAGTGATTTGGATGTTCATATATTAAAATTGGTTTAAAAACTCAGTATTTGATGAGTACAGTAAACGGATATCAGCAATATCTAGGCCTGGTTTTAATCTCAAAACTCTTTCAACTCCCCAACCAAAAGCAAAACCGGAGTATTTAGCGTGATCTATGTTCCCAGCTTTCAAGACATTCGGGTGAACCATGCCAGCTCCACCAACCTCGACCCAACCTGACTTACAAAAACGACAACCACTACCTTTGCAAGCAGTGCAAGTGAAGTCTACTTCAAATGATGGCTCAGTGAACTTGAAGTTAAATGGCCTAATTCTTGATTTAATATCTGGTCCGAAAAATTCTTGACCGAAGTAATCTAGAGTACCTTTTAGATGAGGAATTGAGATATTTTTATCGACTACTAAGCCTTCAAACTGGTGAAACATAATAGTGTGGGTAGCATCTTGTTGTCTCCTGAAACACTTACCAAGATTAAGCATGCGGATGGGAGGTTCTTTTACTCTTTCCATCTCCCTAACCTGACCGTTACTGGTGTGAGTGGTCAGGACCATTTTCCCCATTTTTTTGTGATGAGGAGAGTCAATAAAAATTGTTTCCCACTCGTCTCTAGCTGGATGATCTTCTGGCATGTTTAGGGCTTCAAAAACATACCAATCCCAGTCGACTTCTGGATATCTTGATCGAGTAAAACCTATTCGGGTAAATATATCTGTTATTTCCTTGATGGCAAGAGTAATGGGGTGAAGGTGGCCAAGTTGAGGCTTGTCTCCTGGGCTGGTCCAGTCTTGCCAATCGATTTGAGAAGAAGAAGATAGCTGGGATAGCTTTGATTCTAGGGCTTGCTTGATAGTATCTTTAAGTTCGTTGGCTGACTTACCTAGAGAGGCTTTTTCTTCTGGTTTGAGGGAGGGTAAGTTTTTTAGGATTTGATTGATTTGACCTTTTCTGCCGAGGTAATCAACTTGAAGTCGATCTAATTCTTTTTTATCATTAACCTGACTGATTAAAGCCAAAGCTTGGTTTTTGAGATTAATTAGATTGGGTTGCATATAGATAATCTATCATAAATTGATATAAAAAATCCCGGTATTTGCCGGGATTAGTCGATTAAGTAAAGTTTGGTTACTTGACTTTATCGACGATCTTAAAGAAAACTTTTGAGTGATTAACGACTAGGTCAGCCAAAATTTTTCGATTAATTTCAATTTTGTTTGTTTTTAGTTTGTTGATGAACTTGGAGTATGTAATTCCGGTTTCTGATAGAGCTCCGTTAATTCTTTGAATCCAGAGAGTTCTAAAGTTTCTTTTTCTTAGTTTTCTACCATGATAAGCGTATTGACCTGCGTGCAAGACAGCTTGTTTAGCCACTTTGTAGACCTTTGATCGGGTCATGCGGTAGCCTTTGGCTAACTTTAGAATTTTCTTGTGTTTACGTTTCCTAACCGTGCTTGTTTTTGATCTCATATATTTATCTTACAACTAACATTTTTTTAATTTTAGTGGCAAATTTACCGGCTACGTTCTTTGGGACTTTACCTCTTCTTGCATTTCTTTTTGATCGATTGGCTTTAAGATGTCTGTTTTGAGCACCACGACGAGTGACTTTACCAGATTTAGTAACTTTAAATCTTTTTAAGACAGATTTTCTAACTTTTAGTTTATTTTTCATTTTTTCTTTTTTAATGGAGCTATAATAATCCAGAGAAGTTTACCTTGAAGTTTGGGCTCTGATGATTGAGTGCCGTGTTCAATTAAACCGTCTGCAGCTTTTTTTAGAAGCTCGAATCCAAATTCTTTTCTAGTAATTTGGCGACCGGTGAATTTTACTGTAAGTTTGACTTTATGTCCATCCTCTAAAAACTCTTGGGTTCTTTTGAGTCTAGTCTCGAAGTCTTTTTGGGCAATAAAAGGAGTGAAGCGAATTTCTTTTTGACCAGTAGTTTTGGTTTGTTTTTTGCTTTGTTTGACACTTTGTTGTTGTTGATACTTAAATTTGGCAAAGTTGATAATTTTGACTACCGGTGGCTTGGCTTTGTCTGCGACTAAGACTAAATCCATTTTAGCTTGTCTGGCTTTAAAGATAGCTTCGTCTCTGGTCATGACTCCTATTTGTTTTTCGCTTGAATCTATTACCCTGACCTCTTTGGCATCAATGTATTGGTTGATTTTGTAGTACTTTTTCATAACAGAGGTAAATTGTATCAGTTAATGGCTTTATCTTCAATCTCACTCTTAATTTTTTCAATAAATTTAGATTGAGACATAACACCAAGATCTCCGTTCTTTCTTTGTCTAACGGAAACTTTGTTGACTTTGACTTCTTTGTCTCCAGCGATGAGAGTGTAGGGAGTTTTTTGGGTTTCGGCATCTCTGATTCTTGAGCCTAAGCTTTCGGAGCGATTATCTAGCTCAACCCTAATCCCCTCTTGCTTTAAGTTGTCAAATACAGCTTTGGCGTACTTATCTTGTTTGACGGAGATAGGAAGGATGACTACTTGGACCGGTGATAGCCAAACTGGAAAGGCTCCGGCAAAGTGTTCGATAAGAATCCCGATGGTTCTTTCTAGAGATCCAGTTAAGCCACGGTGTAGGATAGCTGGATGTTGTTTAGAACCGTCTTCGTCGGTATAAACTAAGCCTAATCTTTGACCCATAAATAAATCAAGTTGGAGAGTACTCATTTGCCATTCTCGACCAATGGCGTCCTTGACCATGAAGTCAATTTTTGGTCCATAGAAAGAAGCTTCGCCTTTGACAGCTTGGTACTTGAGTTTATTTTGCTTGATAATTTTTTCTAGTTGTTGGCCGGCTTTTTTCCAGGTGTTGGCATCGGCAATGTATTTGGCGTTATCATCTGGGTCAGCTAAAGATAATCTGACCCAATAGTCAGTTAGACCAAAGGCCTTAAACATGCTTTTTACCATAGAGATACAAGAAGTAAACTCAGTTTCAATTTGGTTTGGCCTCATCAATATGTGGGCGTCATCGATAGTTAAACTTCTGACTCTAGTTAAACCGCCAAGTTCACCGGATTTTTCGTAACGGTAGCAAGTGCCGGCTTCTGATAATCTGATCGGAAGATCTTTATAACTTCTAGGTTTGGATTCATAGATCATGTAGTGATGTGGGCAGTTCATTGGTTTTAAGACGTAAGTTTCGTCGTCAATCCCAAAAGGGGCATACATGACGTCTTGGTAATGTTGCCAGTGACCGGTGCGTTTGTAAAGATCATTTTTTGCTATATGAGGACAAGAAACTTCCTCAAAACCATAGATGGTTTCAAGCTCTTTTTCGTAAGCTTTAATTTGATTTTTGATAGTAGTCCCTTTGGGGGTGAGTAAAGGTAAACCTTTACCAATATCTTCGCTAATGACAAATAAGTCTAGTTGGGGTCCAAGTTTGCGGTGGTCTCGTTTTTTAGCTTCAGCTTGATTTGCTAGAAACTGTCTTAGTTCTTTTTGAGTCTCGAAAGCAGTACCATAAATTCTGGTGAGCATTTTGTTTTTTTCTGAGCCTCTCCAGTAGGCACCAGCAACAGATAGCAACTTAAAGGCTTTGATCTCACCGGTAGAGGTGAGGTGTTCGTCTTTACAAACGTCAGGAAAGTAGTAGTTAGTTCCCTGCTTGCCGATGGTAACGATTCTAACTGTTTTTGATTTTTTGATAATTTCATCAATCCAAAACTGCTTGTATTTGTTGTCTTTAAAAATTTCTCTAGCCTTTTTTTCACTGACTAATTCGATAGTAACGGGTAAATTGAGATTAACAAGTTTTTGAATTTGTTTTTCGATTTCTTTAAAGTTATCTTTTGAAAGTTTGAAGGATTTGGGTGAGTCAAAATCAAAGTAGAAGCCATCTTCAATAGCTGGACCCATGGCTTTGATAACTTTCTTTTGGCCGTACAAAATCTCCATGGCCATGGTCAGGACATGCTCGGTGGTGTTTCTAATGATAGTTAAATTATTGCTGGACATATTGGTTAAATAATTGGTTTAAGTCTTTGGGTAAAGGGGTATTTTTAACGATAGAATTTGATTGAAGGTTGTTAACAAGATTAGTTAAGTGCTCTATTTGAGTGGAGAGTTGAGGCCAGAGAAGTTTATAGACAACTACGGTTAATATAAACCAGATAAAAATGCCGCCAAAGCCACGGCCTAAACCAGCTAGAAAATTTTTGAAAAATATTTCAGAGTAACTGGCTTGGTAAATAGATTGATCGTGAAGTTTTGGCATATTTACATAAAAACCACCAATTTTCGATTAGAGCCCGCGCGGTTCCATCTAATCTTTAAGGTGGCTTGATTCTATCCTTCCCGGATTTTTGGTGTTAACTGGATTAGTTGGTAGCTAATCTTTTTGGCGTTAACAATTTGTATGTTTAAATTATATAAGACTTGGAACTTGTAATCAAGGCGTGAACTAAGTTGGGAAATTTTTTAATAGCTTGGTATATTTCTTTAGCCAGTTCTTTCTTGTAGGTGTGAGCAGTGAGATTTCTTTTTTCTAGAAATTCAAACCAAATTAATGGCTCTGTGATTAGATTTAGTTTGGCTGCCTCCCTAATGACTGATTTAACTCCATAAAGATTGATATTGTTATTTTTGGCGATTGACTGCATTAATTTCCAAGACATCTCAAAAGTAAATTCAAATCTTTGAATTGAGGCGTCGCGATTCATTTCGGTTTCTTTTTGAGCTAAAGCTTGCTCTAATTTCTTTAGAGCTTTTTTTAGATCAGAATATTGAGCTTGAAGTTTGGTCATATGACTAGTTTAAACTAATTATCTTTTGTTTGGCAACTTGTTTAAATTGTTTGGTGGTGTCTTTAAAGTTAACTAGATCAATCATGTAGGGTATGTCTGATTCTTCTAAATCTTCTTTAAGGTGGTTAATTAAATTATCTATTTTTGGGTTTTTGGATTCGATGCCGATATCGATGTCTGAGAATTTTCGATTATTGCCTATTGCCCAAGAACCAAAGATAAAAACTTTGTCTTTGGTTTGATCTAATTTGGAGAATAAGATCTTTTTGATGGAGGTTAAAGTTTTTTTATCTAACATGTGGTGGACGGTACAAGACTCGAACTTGTGACCTCTACAATGTCAATGTAGCGCGCTAACCAACTGCGCCAACCGTCCCGATTGATGTATTCTAACATTTTATTTGTAATTGCTAAAGGTAATTTTTTAGACAATAGCTTGTAAAGTTCTTAATTCCTCTTCAATCATATAGATATTTTTGGTGATTTCTAGAGAGTCATCACCCATTAGACCAATTTGGCCCCAACCGTCAGAGACGGCGATAAGTTCTACTTGATCAGGGTTTATGTTTTTTTGATATTTTTGATTTACTTCTCTGATAGCTTGTTCTACCACTGGGATCATGTTGGGAAAATCCAGCTTGGGGGCGAAATTTCTGGTGACGGCAGTGCCTAGTTCTCCATATTTTTCTTGAGCCTTTAGTTGTAAAGCTCGAGCGGTTTCACAGCCATTGGCTCGGATGTTGCAGTCTTGGAAAGCTATAACTAACTGATTACCAAAATCTCCTCCTAAGGCACAAAGAGCGATATCGATGCCACTTCTAACCAAACCATTTTGATATCTTTCTGAAGTGTTAACTGAGATCAAGAATTTATCTAGAGATTCAATCATTTGTTGGTAACTCTCATAGAGTTGAGTTATCAGGTTTGGGTTGTTAATCACCTTAGGGTCGGTGGAAAAAGTTTCATTAATAAAGTTGATCCAGTCTTGTTTTGAGACAATGGAGTTACCACCCCACTCTTTTTCGTTGTCAGGCATAAAAGATTGAAGCGAGACGGTCCCTTGAGTTTCGCCTTCAATAATATGAATTGAAGGAGTAGATTTAACCTGTTGCTTAGTTCCATTTTCTAGATTTAAGCTACCAGTGAAGTAATGGGTAGTGGCCTCAATCACCCAGTCTTTTTGAAGTTGCCACATTTGGTTGATCCGTTGATAGGTGTTGCCACCTTCTTGACTTAAAAGATGGGTTTGGAAGATTGTTAAAGCCGTATCAATGAGACCTGAATCAATTAGGGTGTTGATAATTTGCCTTTTTGATGAGCTGAGAGGGCCAATATCAATTGAATCCTGAGCGCCACCATCGGTACCTTGATTGGGTTTGGTCCAAGCAGTATCAAAACCGTATCGTGCAGCGTGAAGCATGAGAGCAAGAAGAACATCCTTTTTAAATTGATCTGTTGATTCTGCTTTAACGAGATATCCGGGTACGGAACCTGACCTAAAGCCAATTTCTGTGGCTGATTGAGAAAGTTGCCATTCGTTTTGCTGGGTAGTGAAAGGGTTGGGGTCATGAATAGCAGTGAGGGCTTGATTTACTTCTGGATACCAAAAACCTTTTTTGGTGAGTTGAGTGCCAACTTCGGCGGAGTTGGCGTTGACGTCTAGAGTTTCCAGTCCAGCTTTATTTTTAAGCCAAAGAAGAGCTAATTGAGTCTCTTTATCTAAATTGTATGGGTAGATGACAGGATTTTGTTTAATTACTTCTATAATTTGTTGTAAAATTGCTGACTGAGGATTGGTAAGGATTAGCAAGAGGAGGGCGTCGGCTTTAAAATAAATATCTGAACCCCTAAGACTTAAGATATCTGCATCAGCTAAGTTGATGAGATTTACGTCCCCTAGGTCTTTGGTGGCGGTGAGGCCGGCCTTGGTAGCGATGACAGAGCTATCCCCTACCTTGAGACTTCTAGTGTCTCGAATTTCGATAGCACCGGGAATATCCACAATATGGTTAGTATTTTTAAAACAACCAGATTCGGTGGCAATTGGGTTTGAATTTGGGGTGGCACTACTAACAACTAGAGTTTTTCTAGATTGACCGTTCTTTTTATAGGGTTTAAGTTGTGATTGAGAAAGATGAGCAAGGTCATTGGTGTTCAGTATTTTTTCGGCTATGACATTTATGAGAGTCTCTCTATTGTTAGTTTCTGAAAGTCCCATAATTTGGCTTCGAAGATATAAAATGGCTTGATTATCTGTATTAGCTCTCTGAATAATATCCAGTAAAGTGTAACCAATAACAGGATTTGGGATAAGTGGACCTTCCGGATTAAAGCGATTTTCTGGTGACATAAAAAAACCTCCTATAAAGGAGGTGGGGAAAGTTTAATTAATTAAAGTACTAAACTTCTACCTCCTTGGTTAAGGAATTAAAGAAGAAAAAGGTAAAAGTGTTTAAAATTTTCATAGATTTTTTATAAAATCGATTAGGATTGAATAATAGGTGTTTAGAGACTTAATGTCAACCCACTAGACATCTTCGTGAAGACCGCTTCCTGGGGCCAAATTAGTGAGATTGCCTAGCAATTTTTTTGAAGTTAGAGATAACTTTTTTGGAGTAAGGAGTGGGTTTGAATTTGGCCATAACTTTTTCAATGGTAGTGCCTTTTAGGTATTGAGGGTATTGTTCCATTCTCCATTTTAAGCCGTCTTTATTTAGTTCTGGGTGGAATTGGACAGAGTAGATATTTTTACTAACCTGATAAGACATTAAATTACACCTAGTTGATGAGGCAAGTTTTTTTAAGTTTTTTGGAGTTTTAGTGACAGAGTCCTTGTGACCTAAAACTGCATAAAATGATTTTGGACAACCATCGAAAAGTGGAGAGTTTTGACCAGCTTTATTTAAGTAAATTTTGTAGGTACCGGTTTCGGCTTGGTGTTTATCCGCCTTAACTTTCCCACCCATAATCTGAGCTATGTATTGGTGACCAAAACAGATAGCAAGATTGGGAATGTCTTTTTTGATTATTTCTTGGAAGATGGGTTTAACTTTTTGTAGTTTTTTTTCTGAGGTTTTTGTAAGGCAACTCAGATCATATTGACCCGAAGCTCCGGTAATAATTCCTTGGTAATTGGTTAACTCATCTGGTTGAGGAACTTTACTTGGATCTCTTAGGGTATTGATAACTACTAGATCTTTTATGGAAAAATCCCCATTTTTCTTGATCATCTTAACCTCGTGTTCGGCGGATAGATCATCTCGTAATTGTAGTAGTAGAAATTTTTTAGGCATAGGTTAGA
>CAXBYZ010000013.1:0-20903 GCA_963980215.1 uncultured bacterium
GATATTAAAGGCCATTTTGGTGATTATACACCGCTAATCTGGTCTAGACCCTAATTCTTTATTAATAAATAATGAAAAGAAAATAGTATAAATAGGATAAGAGGCCAAAATTGTTCCAGTTACACTGATCTCTCCTTTGGATAAAACATAAAAAAAGAAAGCCTCAGATAAAATTGCACTTATTAATGCATAAACAAAAACCATTCCTAAGTGGCTAAAATCAAAACCTAGTATTAAAGAAAAAGGTATCCAAAGAAAAATACCCAACACCATGTCAAAAAAGAAAGCTACTGACGGAGGAAACTCCTCATAACTTTTTTTTAAACTAACGTAGCAAAAAGCGAAAGAAATAGCAGCTAAAAGACCAAACAAAATTCCCATCTTTGTATTATATCAGCAACACTATCTCCCTCAACACTTCCTCAAATTTCAAAAAACCCGCCGAAGCGTTTAGGTGTCCCCCGTTTTTAATCAGCTTAAAATCAGCTCCTAGTTTTTCGGCAATAAATTTTGTTTGTTCAACCGGCACATAAGGGTCATTGTCCCCCGCCAACACCACAAATTGTTTAGCTTTACCCTTAATCTTTCCCCAATCAAAGGGATGCTCAATAAAAGTTTTATTCAAATTATCAAAATACTCATTCCCGATCATTTTATAAAATGGCGCCGCCAAAATTGCCTGCTTAATCGGCTTATCCCTTTTTTCCAAGAGTCTTAAAATCATCCCCGGACCCATCGAGTGTCCCACCATCACCGTCTCTTCATTCACTTTATTTTCATATTCCTCAAACACCGCCAACCACGCCTTTAAACTCTGTCCTTCGGGCGTTGGAAATTTTGGCACTACCACCTCAATTCCCTTTTTCTCCAACTCCCTCTTCAACCATGGAAACCAGTTCTCCTCTGGATTCCCAGTTGTCCCATGAAAAATAATTACATTCATATTATCCTTTCATTTCTCCTTATAAATTTCATGTCCGCCAAAATCATGGAAAATCACTTCCTTCTTTTTTCCAATAAACTCAAACAATATTCTAGTTTTATAATCCACAGAAAATGCCCAAAGATGATGTAATTTACCGGTTAATTTATGAGTTTTTAGTTTTTTGTCATAACAATTTTTTCGAAAAACACTCTCTCTTGCCTTTAATTTATTTTTCTGACTCATTGATATTTTTTTCCACTTTTTCACAAACTTTCTCGAGTAATGAATCAGAATTATTTCCATGGCAATTCAGTTACCGTTTTACCTTCTCGATACTCTTTCATTCCTTGTTTAGCAATCTTCAATACCCTATCTTCCTCATACTTTCTCTTAATTGTTAATAACTGGTCCAAAACTTTCTGGGCTACCAAAGCTCCAACTGGTTTTCCATGACGCAAAAAAATCACCGGCTCTTCCCTTTTGGCAGATTGTTTAAAAAAAGCTAAATAATCTCTAGGTAAAGATGAAATTGGCGCTGTTTGAGATAAAGTAATATTATTCATATAATCGTATTATATTTTACATAAAATATTATGTCAAATTTTATGTAAATTTCTTATCATCTTATTCTTTAGCTAGTTTTACCCTGCGAATGCAGGGCCATTACCTTAGGAATCTCATTCATCAAATCACTAGCATTAAAATACGAACCCACTTTTTTATACAATCTATCTCCGGCTAAACCATTGATATAAACTCCGGCAGAAGCCGCCAAAAAAGCCTCATTATTACAATACAACCCCGCCACCAAGCCAGCCAACACATCCCCCGTTCCCCCTTTAGTCATCCCCTCATTCCCTGTTGTATTCACCACACACTCTTTACTATCACAGATAATATCTTCCTCACCTTTTAACACAATCGTACAGTCATACTTCTTTGCCACCTCTATCACACTCCTGGAGTGTGATTCACCAAACAACCTCTCATATTCTTTTTTATGAGGAGTTAAAATCATACTTTGACTAATTAAACTCTTGTCCATCATCTGCAAAGCTCCCCCGTCCACCACCCATTTTTTCTTTGGATATTTTTTCAATAAATAATTAACCACAACTTCAGTCTCGCCCTCGTCTATTAATTCCTTAAGGGCGAATGCCCTTAAATCTTTAACTTTTACTTGTTTACCCGGCGAATGCCGGGCCATCCCCGGCCCAATCAAAACACAGTCCGCTTCTTTGATGTATTCATCCAATTTCCCTTCCGGTACCACAATCCCATCATGAAATCTTTCTTTTTGTTTTTTAACAATCTCCTCATTCACTGGTACCGAAGAATAAAACACCATATCCACCATCCGACTAGCCACCTCCAAAGCCCACAAAGACGCCGAGTGAAACAACTCACTCCCCCCAATCACCAACAACTTCCCATTCTGCCCCTTATGCGAATCCTTTTTGGGTCGATAAAGTTTTGCTAATTCTTTCTTATCAAACTGTTTCATAACCCCTATTCTACACCAAACCCAATCGATGCCTAATCTCTTTAATACTTTCTACTGGATCTTTAAAATACACTGTTTCTATACCTATTTTTTGTGCTCCTAATATATTTACTTTCGAATCATCAATAAACAAAACTTCTGAATTCTTCACTCCTAGTTTAGATAAAGCTAAGTGATAAATCTTAGGGTCAGGTTTTACCAGCCCTACTTTAGAAGAATCAATAATCACATCAAAATACTTCTTATGATCATAAATCTTATCCCATTCATCATGCACTCCTAGCTCTGTATTAACCAGCATTGCCAATACAAACTTGCCTTGTAATTCTTCTAGTAAATCAAAGCTTTCTTTAATAGGTTTAAACTTAGCTGGAAACACATTTCTTAATTCTCGCCACAACTCATGTTTTTCTAAACTTATCATTATACCTTCCAAATAATCATCCAATTCTATCTTGCCAGTTTGAGCTAACAATGACTTTTCAGTCATGACTGAGCTCCACTTATTTTTATCAATGGAAAGCTTACCAAAAAACAAATCCAACTCCTTCTCCCATTCCAAAAAAACGCCACCAGCATCAAAAATTACCGCTTTAATTTCACTCATAACCTCACTATATCAACTTTTTTCAAGTACCGCTTAGGCATCAAACTCTCATCGGCGGTCGAAATAATCGTCTGCTGTTTATCAAGTAGCTTAAACACTTCTCTCCTATGTTCGCGATCAAGCTCCGAAAACACATCATCCAAAAGCAAGATAGGCCGATCTTCAAGGTTCCGAAACTTGGAAAGTTCGAGTTCGGAACCTTCTCTTTTCGCCATAAACTCTAACTCACTAAGCTTCACCTGAAACACCGCCATTCTCTGCTCCCCCCTTGATCCATAAATAGCCAAATCTTTTTCCAACCTTCCCTCTCTTTGAAAAATAAACATAAAATCATCCCGATGAGGCCCCACCAAAGTCTTCCCCGCCCAAACTTCCTTATCCGCATACTCCTCCAACCTTTTTTCAGACATCACACTCTTATCATAATACAATTGCAAAGCACTCTCTTTGGACTTTAATCTCTCGTTTACAAACTCAATATACTTTCTTCTCTTCTCAAAAATTACCTCGCCATTCTTGATCAATAACTTATTCCAAAACAGCAATTGACTTCGATCCGTTTGCCCTTCCCGAATCCGAATCAACAACTTATTTCTCTGCCTCACTCCCTTGCTATAAGCCAACAAACAACGCCGATACTCTCTATCAGTCTGTTCCAAAACCGAGTTTAAGTACTCCCTTCTATTAGCCGGTGTCCCCAACACCAAGTCAATATCTTCCGGCCGAAACAAAACACACCTCAACTTACCCACAAAATCCATCTTTCTCTTGGCTGTTCCATTTACCAAATACCTACTCCCAGCCACCTTCTGGCCCTGGACTTCTCCCACCGTCAACATCACCTCCAAACTATCCTCACTACTATCAATAGCCGTAAGGGGTGAATAGCCCTTAAGGTTACGAACTTTAAGAAGTTCGAGTTCGTAACCTTCTCTCTTATTTAGGGGGTGAATACCCCCCGTTATCCTAGCCAGCTCTTCTCCGTACAAAATCATCTGATTACTTTTAGTCGCCCTAAAACTTTTTCCCGTTGCCAGCAAATATACTCCTTCCAAAATATTTGTCTTACCAACTCCATTCTTCCCCACCAATAAAGTAGTATTACTACTAAAATCAAAAACCTTCTTTCGATAATTCCTAAAGTTTTGAAAACTCAAGCTCTTTAAATACATAAATTAACACTGACAAGGACTGTCCTTGTCATTCAACATTGACACTTAGGGCAATAGTAGGTTCCTCTCCCTCCTAATTTAACTTTCTCTATTATACCCTTCTTACACCACCTACAAGGCTTACCATCCTTTTTATAAATCAAAAAATGTTTCTGGTAGCTCCCACCCATTCCATCCGCATGAACAAAATCTCGCTCACTCGCTCCCCCAAGTTTAATGCTCTTTTTTATCACAATTTTTAAAGCCTTACACAATCTCTCAATCTCACTCTTGCTCAATTTATTGCTAGGCTTCTTGGGGTTAACTTTAGCCAAATAAAGCCCATCATTAGCATAAATATTTCCAATCCCTCCAATTTTCTTCTGATCTAAAATCACCGCCTTCACCGCCCTCCCTGAACTTTTTAGTGCCTGCTTTAAATACTTAAAGTTAAATTTCCTCGAATTTACATCCGGACCATACTTAATCATCTCCAAATCTTTCTCCTCTTCATTCACAATCTTCACCCAGCCAAACACCCGCATATCATTAAAAAACAAAGTGCCGCGATCAAGTTCAATAACTACTCTTGTATGCTTGCTTGGTAATTTATTCACCCAATCACTACTCGGATGCCCCCCAAATATTCGAGGTTCGTAACCTCGAATATTTGGCACATACACCAACTGCCCTGTCATCTTTAGGTGAATCAACAAATAGTGCTTACTATTAAGCGTTACCACCACCAACTTCGCCCTTCTCCCCACTCCCACAATCTTCTTCCCACAAACCTTCAAGGATGATCCCTGTAGGCTCTTCTTCCTCAAACACTTAATGCTCTTTATCTTCTGCCCCACCAAAACTGCTTCCAACTGTCTTCTTACTGTCTCTACTTCAGGTAACTCCGGCATCTTACTCCAAACTCGATAAACCAATTTTTTTACTCTGTTTAAACATCACCACAAAAAACACCATCGATACCAATAAATAGACACTGGTTAACACTCCACTTTTAATCAAATTCGCTTGATCCATCGTTCCCAAAAACAACACCGACCTCATTCCCTCAAACACATAAGATAATGGTGCCCAGCCGGCCGCCTTTTGAGCCCACACCGGCAAACTAGATACCGGGTAATAAATAGCACTAAACGGAGCCAATAAATACACTCCGGACCAGGCCAAGGTCTGGATCTTGCTTCCAAATCGGATGATAAATCCAGCCACCAAAAACCCAATCCACCAGCCATTCATTAGCAATAAAACAATAAACGGTAACATCAACCAACCTACCGCCAAAACATTTACTCCATACAAGAAAAACACCAAGCTAAAAGCAAAGCCAATCGTTAATATCATCTTAATAACTCCCAACAAATTCACCGCCACCATCCACTCAATCACCGTCAAGGGTGAAGAGAACATATTCACCACATTATCACTCCAAATCTCTTCCAATAAATTCACTCCAATCTCATAGTTACTCCGCCACACCACCTGCCAATACACCAAGCCCGTCAACAAAATAGTCACAATGTTTGGAATATCCGTCGCCAAATCTCGAATATAAACACTAGTCAATCCCCACAAAAAGATATCCACCGCCGGCCAATAAAAGGCATCCACCCATCGATCGGCTCGGTGTTTAAAGTTATATAAATGCCTCCAAATCACAGCCATTACTCTTCCCTTACTCATTTCCCCTCCTTATTGTCTTCTTTAGCATAATTCAAAAAATAATCTTCCAACGACGGCTTCTTAATACTAATCTCACTATAAGAAATATTATGCTCCGCCAATTGATTCAAAAATCCAGCTACCTCCACCTCTTTTATCTCAATATTAGCTTCCCTTTCTTTGACTTCAATCGGATAATCTCTCCCTTCGGCAAACACCTTTAATCTTTTTAAACCATCGCCTACCACCAAACGTAAATTACAGTGTTTAATCGATTGAGCTAAACCGGTCGGAGTATCCTCGGCAAAAATCTTGCCCTTCCTTAGAAAAATCACCCGATCACACACTTCAGCCACCTCAGCCATATTATGAGAAGTAAACAACATCGACACATTATATTTCTCCTGTTGCTTCAACAAGAACTTTCTCACGTTACTAGCAATATCAGGATCCAAAGAAGCCGTCGGTTCATCCAACAAAAGTAGTCGGGGAAAGTTTATCATCGCCTTAGCCAAAATTATCCTTGTAGCTTGACCAGCACTCAAATCTCTAGCCGGTCGGTCTTTATACTCACTCATCTCAAACTGCTCAAGCACCATCTTGATTCTCTCTTTTGGATTCTCCACCAAATAAAGTTTGGCATACACCATCAAGTTCTCATAGACCGTCAATGATTGAGGCAATCGAGTATAAGCCGAAGCATAATTAACTTTTTGTAAGCTCTCTTCCCGATTACTCTCAAACTCTTTTCCAAAGTACTTTATACTTCCCCCACTCTTGGTAGTCGCCCCCAACAGCATTTGGATTGTAGTTGTTTTACCGGCTCCATTCGGGCCCAAAAGCCCCACAATCTCCCCTTCATTGATCTTAAAACTAATTCCTTCCACAGCCATCACTGACTTCTTTCGCTTAAACTTCTTAAACGAAAAGTCACCCAAAAACTCCTTGGAAAGGTTTTTCACCTCAAGCACTGTCTGAGACATAAACCCTATTCTATCACGTCAAATCTTCGAGGTTCGTAACCTCGAATTTTTTCTGCTACAAACTCTTTTATCTCTTTCTCAAATCTCTCACGACTAAACTTCTTAGCTTGTTTAACACACTCCTCACTCTTTATCTTCATTTTCTCAAATCTCTTCATCGCTTCAACCAATGACTCCACCGTTTGTTCTTCAAAAAACACTCCCGTTTTACCCTCAATCACCGTCTCCAAGTAGCCTCCCCCTTTATAAGCAATCACACCCGTGCCACAGCTCATCGCCTCTACCGGGGTTATCCCAAAATCTTCATTCTCAGCCAAAGCCAAAAATCCCTTTGCTTTAGAGTATAGCTCTACCAACTCCTTATCACTCACCTCTCCCAACATCTCAATTTTGTCGCTGAGCAATTTCTTCAACCTCTTCTCCTCACTTCCCCATCCAGCTCCTTTTCCGGCAATTTTCAATTTGACTCCAAGTTTTACCGCCGCTTTAATCGCCAACTCCAACCCCTTGCCCCCAACCAACCTCGAGATCACCAAGTAATAATCCTCTTTCCTGACGGGGTCAGACCCTATCACCGGCAACTCCACTGGCGGATAGATCACCCTCGCCTTCCTTCGATAAAACTTCTCAATTCGTGACTGTACTTCCCTACTATTGGCAATAAAATAATCCACTTTCTGAGCTTGGTTAAAATCATACTGACGCATAAAATGCCCCACAATCTGCCCATAAACCCTCACCAGCCAAAATCTCTGCCACTCCATACTAGTTTTATAACCATACAGCCATCTCGGTGGCGTATGGCAATAACAAATCTCTCCAAATCCTTTAGTCACATACCAACTACTAGAAGAAATCACTACATCATATTTTTTCAACTCTTTTGCAAAACTCCCCCAAATCAATGGGGCCAAAAACCTCAACGGCGAATGTAGTTTTCCCGCAAAAAATGGAATCTTGCTGGCCCAACTCTCCCGAATATCTTTGCCAAAAAATCTCTTTTCAGCCGCCGAACCCTTCTTACAAAATGCCGTAAAAATCGGTGCTTTAGGGTACATTTCAGACAAAGCTAAAAGCACTCTCTCTGCTCCCCCAAACTCATTCAAGTAGTCATGTACTAAAGCAATTTTCATAATCTTAATTTTAACCTATCCAGCTCTTTATATAAATTTTCTCTCGTTCCCACCCACAAAACTAAAACTACCTTTGATTTTTTATCAACCAAATATATTATTCGATAATCAGTTTTTACAAATACAAAATGAAGTGATCTTAACTTTTTATATTTTCCTCTTAACCTTTCTCCTAAATCCTGATTTTTTGATAATCTTTTCGCCTGGCTCACCACTTCCTCTTTTACTACCTGATTCATCTTTTTCACTTTTCGAAACGTGGCTGAACTCATCTCCACCGTATAGGTCATACTCACTCTAAAAGCTTATTTATCGACACCGTTTTACCTTCTTTGTAATCATCAATCCCTTTGTCAATCATTGTACTAGCCTCATCATTCAACATCAAAGCCATTGTATCAGCTAAGCTTTTATCTTTTTGAAGTATTTCAAAAAAAGCGGCCAAGTACGGTCTTCCCACCAAATAAGCCATTGGCTTTTTACCTCTTTTAATCAAAAAGTTGCTTCCTCTATAAAAAGATCTTTCCAAAAATTCACCAAAATTCTGACGAACCTGATAAGAGCTAACTGTTGTCAACATAATCCTCCTTTATTACACAAACTACACAAATTGTACAATAGTCTTATCTCTCTGTCAAATTAAAACAAACTCACCTGCTTACCTTTCTCACTTTTATCTATTAATTTCTTAGGGGTGAATACCCCTAAATCATCTAACATTTCATCAATTTTACCCGACGAATGCTGGGCCGATTCATCCTCCCAACTATCCCCTGGTAATCTTTTTATTATCGAGTAAAAGCCTAATTTTTCCAAAAAGGCAATCGCTTCGTCTTTGTCATAATCATGCAACTCACAAGACTTTAGTTTCAAAGTAATCGGCACATCCAAAACAATCGTTGCTAACATCTTACTCTTTAAAGCTATCTCATAACCATCAACCAATTTTTCCAACACCGACTTTGATATTCCCTCCACATCATTATTAATAGCCTCATACACACCCTCTACTGTCTTAAACTTAGTCAATAAACTCACCGCCGTCTTTGGGCCAATTCCTCGAATCCCAGGAATATTGTCACTTGGATCCCCACACAAAGCCTTGTAATCAATCATCTGAATTGGATCAAATCCATACCTCTCTTTTACTTCCAATTCCCCATAAATTTTTGCTGGAAACCTTCCCCTTGCCGGCACATACACCTTCACATTTCCATTCACCAACTGCATCGCATCTTGATCTCCGGTCACAATCATCGCTTCTATCTTCTTGTCATAAGACTGTTTAGCCAAAGTCCCAATCACATCATCAGCCTCAAATCCTTCCACTCCAAAAATAGGGATATTTAAAGCTTTCACCGAGTCTTTTACCATATCAATTTGGTCTCTTAACTCCTTATCTGTCTCCGGTCTTTGAGCTTTATAATCAGCAAACTCCACATGGCGAAAAGTGGGCTTGCCCATATCAAACGCCACCGCAATATGGCTAGGTTTAAGCTCTTTAATCACGTTTAACAATATGCTCAAAAACCCAAACACCGCATTAGCTTGCTCACCATCTTTGGTTTTCAACGTTGGCGGAAAGGCGTAATACGCCCGAAACACCACCGCATGTCCATCTATTAACACCAATCTTCTCTTCATGAAGCTATTGTATCACCCACGATTAATTATCTGCCAATCAATCCCCACCTCATCAGCAAACTCCTTCCACACCTCCATCTTATTTCTGGTTTGTAAAATAAATGGATCTATCCCAGGTAATTCCAACATTCTTTCTTTTCCCAATTGACTTAATAATCTCCCCAATCCCATCAATAACGGGGCAACATTGACTGTCTCAAAATTATTAACTCCTTCTAACAAAAAAGCTCCTCTTGGCAAAGAATTGGTCAACACCCAATCATCCACTATACCCTCCTCTAGTAAATTAGATATGTTCTTTCTAGCTGGGAATGATAATACTCCGTGAGGCAATAGCATTCTCACAGATTTACATCCCGCTACCCTCGAGCCTAGAGCGGTCTTACCAGTAGACGACCCCGTGTCTTGCAAGTCATCAAATACTAACAAATCTTTTTCTTTAGGGTCTCCATATAATAAAGTTGAACTATCTACTACATTATGTCCACCTCTTTCTTTTTTAAAGACTATCAAATCTTCTGCAGTTAAACCTAATAATTTAGCCGCATGCCAACATCTTTGTAATGCTCCTATATCAAGTACTGCTATTTTTGTATCCATTGTTACCCAATCATCATTCTCATTTATTATGTCAACAAGCAAGGGTGTCGCTGTTGCATTAACATGATTAATACCTTCATCCTCAATAAATTTACCTGCCTCTCTACTGTGAATATCAACGGTCAACAAATCAGTGTATCCAGATCTACTGAGCATTCTAGCTATCATTTGGGCAGTCACCGCCTCACCAGCTTCATTCACCCTATCTTGACGAACTTCAATATATGGGGTCACCCCAATTAATCTATCTACCAATTTAGTTCCCTCAACGCTTTGAGATAAAGCATTCCCTACCTGATCGGCTGCAAGATATAGCTTCGCTACTGAAATATCTGTTTCAAGTGGGGCAATCCAAAAAATTGATAAAGCATTAACTTTTTTTCCACCATCTAATTTTGGCATTACTTGAAAATAATCACTTCTATCTTTAAAGGTAGAGTACTCAGCCAACCATCTTTCTGTCCCTCCATCATATTTTTTCATTTCCTGAATAAAGGCATCATAATAACTAAAAGTCCATGGATGAATTACTCTAACCTCATGCAAATTTGGTTTCTCAATAGCCATCATCTTCTCCCCATATTCCTACAAAAAAACCCACCTATTTGGCAGGTTAATTTACCTTATTTTACGCTTCAAATAACTAAACCGTCAATACTTATTAACTACTTCTCAACCCCGCCCTTTATCAAATACTCTAGTTTTCTCTCAATTCGATACAGCTTATTGTTCACACTCTCCAAATCTTTCTTCATTCGCTTATTCCAGTACCTCTCCTCTCGCCTAATCACTTCTGTAGATAAAATCACAATCACCAAAGAAAAAAGCACCACTCCTACCGTCATTAAAATCGCTCCAATCAATCTACCCCCCAAAGTCACCGGCACTAGTTCCCCATACCCTACCCCAGTCACCGTCGTCACTGCCCACCACAAGCCATCAGCTATACTCTTAATTTGGCCACCTTTTTCAAATGGTACTATCAACAATCCCAACACCACAGACACTATCAACAACACCACCACATACTTCTTTAATATCTTGTCATGTCTAAGTTTTTTTAAAGTTCCGCTCATGCCATCAACTCTTCAAAATCCTCGGCTTCCAAAGTCTCTTTTTCCAATAAAGCCTCAGATACTCTATCCAATTTTTCCCTATTTTTTACCAAAATCTCCATCGCTTTTTTAGCCCCGGCTTCCACCAATTTTTTAATCTCTTTGTCTGCCATAGATCTTAAGTTTTCAGAAATTTGAGCTTGCTCATACCAAGTTCCCCCCAAACCCGTCTCGCTAGTTTGTGGCCCCAAGTTAATTGGTCCAAGATCACTCATCCCCATTCGAATTACCATGTTTCTAGCCAACTCAGTCGCTCTAGAAATATCACTGGCCGCTCCACTAGTAAGTTCCTTAAACACTAGTTCTTCGGCTGCTCTTCCTCCAAGAAGAGAGGCAATCTGCCCCAACATTCTAGACTTAGTATCCGAGTACCGATCAGTTTTTGGTGGAATCAAAGTATGACCCAAAGACCCGCCTCGAGACACTATCGAGATCCGATGAACCGTATCCATATTCGGAATCATTCGAGTCACAATCGCGTGTCCGGCTTCATGATAAGCCGTCATCTTCAAATCATCTTGGCTTTGCTTTATCTTCTTCTCCGGTCCCATCTTCACCTTCAAAGCCGCCTCTTCCAAATCAGCCATATCAATCGCCGCCTTCTTATTTCTCGCCGCCGCAATCGCCGCTTCGTTTAACATATTCTCCAAATCAGCTCCCGAAAAACCAATGGTTCTCTTAGCAATCTTGTCCCAGTTAACCTTACTCACAAACGGCTTCCCTTTAGCATGAATGGCCGTAATCTTCTTTCTGCCTTCAATATCCGGCATATCAAGCATAATTCTTCTGTCAAATCTTCCTGGTCGAATCAAAGCCGGATCCAGTAAATCTCCTCGGTTAGTAGCCGCAATCACAATCACTTGTTGATTCGGCTCAAACCCATCCATCTCTACCAATATCTGGTTTAAGGTTTGCTCTCTTTCATCATGGCCTCCAGTTAAAGCTCTTGATCTTTGTCTCCCTATAGCATCAATCTCATCAATAAAGATAATCGCTGGAGACTTCTTCTTAGCCGTAGCAAATAAGTCTCTTACCCTAGAAGCTCCTACTCCTACCAACATCTCCATAAATTCCGAGCCTGCCATAGAGAAAAAGGTTACATCCGCTTCACCTGCTACCGCTTTAGCAAGCAAAGTCTTGCCCACTCCACTAGGACCTACCAAGATCACTCCTTTGGGAGTTCTAGCTCCCATCTTATTGTATTTCTTTGGGTGTTTCAAAAAATCCACCACTTCTTCTAGTTCTCTTTTTGCTTCAGTCACCCCAGCCACATCTTTAAAAGTAATATCCTGCTTCCCTTTCATAAATAGCTTAGCCTTGCTCTTACCAAAACTAAACAAACCATCCTGACCTCCCCGTACTTGCTTGAACAAAAACAAAAAGATCACTCCAGTCAACACCACTGGTAATAATATCTCCAACATATTAGCCCAGGCCTTGGTCATCGAGGTATCTTTATTCTCAAAATTCACCATAGTTGGATCAATCTCGGCCTTACTTAATATATCCACAAAACTCTCCCCAATTTCCTTTCTAGACTCCACCATCCCCTCTTGATCTTTATACTTCACCAAAATTCTCTCTTCTTCTACCTCCACTTTCTCTACTTTGTCTTGCTTAATATCTGTTAGTAATTGAGACATGCCCACTTTTCCAACAGGTAGTGGTCCCGAAAACAAAGACATAAAGAAAGGGGCTACAAAAAAAACAATCAACAGCCACATCACCATCCTCTTTGGATTCATATTTACCTGCTTGATCTTTACCTTTCCACCAGTTTGTTTCTCGATCACTTTCTTTAGTTTCGCCATCTCAGTTTTCCTCTGAGTTGCTTTATCAATTTTTTGTGGTTGTTTGCTTTGTTTCGCCATCCTCCGATTTTAACACAATCCAACTCTTATCCCTAAACCCAAAAAATATTCGAGGTTCGTAACCTCGAATATTTAAGGTTCCGAACCTTAAATTTTTACAGTTATAAGACTTTTACCAATAGCTTTATGGGGCGAATTCCCCCCAGCCTGCAGGGTCCATCCCTGCAGGCTAACAAGGTTACGAACTTTCCGATTAGTTCGTAACCTTCTCTTTTAATCTCCCGTCAAGAAAGTCCTCATACCCCTTCAAATCAAGCAAACCTTGACCAGAAAGATTAAAGACTATTGTTTCTTCTTTCCTTTCTTTTTTGCAGCGTTTAGCCTCAGCAATAGCCGATGCTACCGCATGCGCACTTTCCGGAGCTACCACCACTCCTTCACTCTCAGCAAAAACTTGAGCCGCTTTAAAGATTGTCACCTGATCAAAGGACTTACTTTCGATCAATCCTTTCTGGTGTAAAAAAGCCAAAGATGGAGCAATCCCGTGATACCGCAACCCTCCGGCATGAAGTGGTGGAGCTACAAACTCACAACCTAAAGACTTCATCTTTAGCATCGGCGTCTGCTTGCCAGTGTCACCATAATCATAAAAGTACTTGCCCTTCCCCATCGAGGCACAAGACTTTGGCTCCACTCCCACAAACCGGCAATCAGAAAGCTTGCCTTTTAGTTTTTCAGCCAGCATTGGATATGCAAAGCCGGCGGAAATTACTTCCGCCACCACAGCACCCAATCATGACATCAGGTTTTTCTTGGTAAGCTTTCAATTGCGCCCTCACTTCCTGGCCAATCACTGTCTGGTGCAAAATCACATGATTTAAAACACTACCCAAAGAGTACTTTGTGTCTTTGCTAGCAACAGCTACCTCTATAGCTTCAGAGATGGCCATTCCTAAAGAACCATGTGTTTTTGGAAACTTTTTAATAAACCCTCTTCCCATCTTAGTGGTTTTTGATGGGCTAGAAATCACATCTGCTCCAAACAACTTCATCAAAGTTTTTCTATATGGCTTTTGCTCAAAAGAGATCTTCACCATATACACCAAGCATTCAAGCTCAAAAAACTTACATGCCATCGCCAAAGCCGAACCCCACTGGCCCGCCCCCGTCTCAGTCACTAGTTTTTTCACCCCTTCTTTTTTACAATAATACGCCTGAGCTATAGCCGTATTAATCTTATGAGATTGAGTCAAGGTCAAACCCTCATGTTTATAATAAATTCGAGCCGGAGTTTTTAAAGCTTTCTCCAGTCTTTCCGCCCGAATCAACGGTGTAGCTCGAAAAAGCTTATAAATCTCCCTCACCTCGTCCGGAATCTCCACAAACTCATCCAGTGTCACTTCTTGTTTTATAAGTTCCATCGGGAAAAGTGGTGCTAAATCCTCCGGCCCCACTGGTTTCTTGGTTACCGGGTGTAAAGGTGGCGCCGGCAACTCCCCCAGATATTTATCTAGGTAATAATTAATATTTAAAAAATGCTTTGGTAAATAATTCATAAAAAATCCCGCTATCTAGCGGGTCTCCTTGTTGTTTAATAAAAAATGCAATAACTACCCGCTACGCCATCGATAACATCCGGTCCACCACACAATCTGGTTATAAAATTTGTTTAGCTTCATCTAATCATTTCTCCTACCGGCAATTCAGGTGTCTCTACAAATATCGGCTTATCTTCACCTACCGCCAAGATCATTCCCTGGGATTCCTCCCCCATCATTTTCTTGGGCTCAAGGTTAGTCACAAACAAAAACTTTTTATTCTTAAAGTCTTCTCCCGTAAACCCATAGCTCCTCACTCCGGTAAATATATTTCTGGTCTCTTCTTCACCAACATCAACAGTTAATCGAATCAACTTCTCACTCTTCTCCACATCACAAGCTTCCACTACTTTCCCTACTTTTATCTCTACTTTAAAAAAATCATCAATAGTAATCATATCAACCCCATCTTTTCTTTTACTTCTCTTACAGTTGCACTGGCAATCTCACGAGCTTTTTTAGCCCCATCTTCAATAATCTTATTAACATATTCAGGTTTAGCTTCCAACTCTTTTCGTTTCTTTTGAATCGGCTCTAGTTCCTTGTATATAGCCTCAGCCAACTCCGTCTTTAAATCTCCATACCTAATCCCTTCTGAAACATACATCTTTTCATACCCTCTTCTTCTCTCAATCCCACAAAACAACTCCACCAACTGCAACAAATTTGCCACTCCGCCACTACTAGGCACTTCATCGCCCTTACCACTATCTGTTGGTGCTTGAGCTAGTTTTTTCTTAATCGTCTCCAAATCATCCACCAAGCTGATAAAAGACCCCTCCACCGACTTGCTCATCTTCCCTTCTCCAAGCAAAGATGGCACATAACCAGTTTTAGTTTCAAATCTCATTGGTTCAGGAAAATCCATACCATATCTATCATTCATCTTTCTAGCCACTTCTCTCGTCACTTCCAAATGAGGTTCTTGGTCAATCCCCACCGGTACATCAGTTGCTTTATATATCAAAATATCTGAAGCCATCAATAATGGATAATTCACCAAAGCCATGGTTACATTCTCGGGGTGTTGTTTTGCCTTCTCCTTAAAAGTTGGCAAATGTTGCATTCGAGCCAAAGTGGATACGGTTGAAAAATAAAATGCCAGTTCAGTGTGTTCAGCTGATAAATGTGACTGTAAAAACACCGAACTTCTCTCTGGATCAAGACCACTTGAAAGGTAGTCAAGCACTACATCTCTTGCTGTACTCTTTAAACTATCCTTATCATGCGGAGTAGTTAAAGAATGCAAATCTGCCACCATATATAACACTTCATAACTAAAGTTATCTTGCAATTCAAGCATTCCCTTCACCATTCCTAAATAATTGCCCAAATGTAACCGACCCGTTGATCGAATACCAGATAATACTCTTTTTTTATTTTTCATACTCCTCCTAATAATACCTTGTTAATAATTTTTTAACCAATTGAAAAGCATCGGGTCCCATGCCCCCGATTATGCCTATTAATTTATTTCGATGTACTTTATTCATAAAAAAAGCCCTCGTTCAACCACAACCAATAAAGTGATCAAACAAGGACCCTCTTTCCAACAAAAAACCCCGCTGCCGGGGTCAATGTCAAAATACGAGCAATCTCGTTTTAACACGTACTTTATCCGTTTATGGCAACATACGTTGCTGTCTTTTACAGTTTTGCCTCTGGACTCGACACCCTTTCGGTAGCCTTGTCAGCTAAGAGAAACCCAACCGAATCTCTTTTGCGCTTTTAGTTAAATTGTTAACTTTAGATATTCTATCACCAATTTAATGCTTGTCAAACTTTTACTTTTTGCTTGACAAAGATATATACCCTAGTATATATTGGTATATACCATGCAAGTTCTTCCCATCAAGCTTCCAGACGATCTCTATCAAGATCTAAAAACTATTTCCCAAGCCACCAATCTCTCTATGGCCGAGTTTATTCGTCAATCCATAGACAAACCCTTAAAAACTCAACTAAAAGCCACCCAATCAAAACAACAAAAATATCAAAATAAAATCAAAGCCAATCTTAAAAAAGTTGAAAAACTTGCCGGTGGCTTCAATCTTGGTTCAGGCTTAAATCCAAGTCAAATGAATCAAAATTATGACAAGATGTATGAAGAAATGTTACCTTGACTCAAATATTCTCATCTACTACAAAAATCAAGATTCGCCTTTCCATTCTCAAACTAAAACTCTCATCACTCACTTAATTATAAATGACTTTTATCCCACCATTTCACCATTAGTTATAGGCGAATTCATCCACCAATTTCGCCTCTTGCTAATCAATAACAAAACAAAATCATCTACTGTCTTTATCAATCTTACTACCGCTTTAAAACAAATTTTTTCCCTTCCCCATCTTGAAATTATCAACCCTCCAAAATCCTTACAATCTCAACTTAAAACTATTGCCTTGATGGAAAAATTCTCTCTCCGACCCAGAGACGCTTATCACTTACTTACTATGAAACATCACCAAATTAAATACTTTGCCACTTTTGATCAAGATTTTAAAAAAGTTTTCAAACAAAAAATTCTATCACCAATAGATGCCCAAACACTTCATTAAAATCAAAGAAAACTTCACTTGTGACCACTGCGGTCAAAAAAATATTGGCACCGGTTACACCAACCACTGCCCCAACTGCCTTTACTCAAAACACGTCGATAATCTTGTTCCCGGTGACAGGGACTGTCCTTGTCACGGTTTAATGAAACCAATCGCCTCTCAACTTATCAAAGATCAGTTCACTCTCACCCATCAATGCCTCTCTTGCCAAAAAATATCCAACTGCAAGGCTTCCCCAAAAGATAATCAAAGACTGCTAATCAAGCTTTCTTCTAAACCATCCCCTGCTACTTAAATTTCCTTAGAAACAAAGCGAAGCCCATCAGTAACTATGTGTTGGGTAATAACTCCAGCTCCAAAACCAATCCAAAATACCTTCTTGTTCAAAAATCCCATCAAACAACTAAACACTCCGTATAAACTGTGATGCAAACGATATCCATTTATAATAAAAGAATCTTTACCAATCACATCAATAGCCAAAAACTCATACAACCAGGCGACAAAAAATCCAAAAACAAAAGATAATAAAAACTTAAACATAAAAAGTGGCGACGGGTGGGATCGAACCACCGAATCCTTCTGTTTATGAATCAGACGCTCTACCACTGAGCTACGCCGCCATTTCAATCAGTATTTTACCAGATCATCAAACGTTTTTCTTTAGACCTTCTATGTATCCCAAAATCTCATAGTTCAAGTTTGTTCCCCTTTTTACATATACAAACAAAGTTCCATAGTGATTATTAAAATTTGCATAAAACTTTTTGTTCTTTACTTTTTTATAACTAACTTTAGCAAACATAAATCTAGGTATACTAGTAATTTTTGACCAATACTTTTCCACTTCATTTATTCTTATTGAATGGTCTTGATTAATACTCACATGACAAGAAATTCGACTATCTTTAATTCTTAGACACTCTCTCAACCATTTTAGGTAAATTAAAATCATTTTTGGGTCAGAATTTGCAAACAAAGTCTTCCTGTGTTTTTTAGCTCCCTCAGCCCAATAAAGCCCTGCCCCCAAAACAAACAACTCTCTTTTTGTTAGATCAGATATTTTTCTAATACCAATATTTTTAAATCGCTCAAAACGTTCCAATCTCTCTTTCTTGTTATTACTCGCTCTCTTCAACCTTCCCTTCATTCCTCCATCTTTAGCATTTTGTATTAATATTTCTTTCTGTGCTTTAGTTAACTCAACATCATTGCACCACAAACTTACCGAACTTTTGCTGACTTCAAGTATATTGGCAATATAACCAATAGATAGACCTTCTTCTCTTCTCAACCTTCTCGCTTCAATTCTTTGGGCAGATTTAGCCATATATCTCTACATTCATCATACGAAGAATATGCGAATATGTCAACAACAAAAACCCGCCTTTTACGGCGGATTTTTACTTTGTAGCGGGTCCTAGGTAACGCTCCTAGGTTAAGTGAGATTATGAGCCTCACGAGATACTTACCTCCCACCCGCTATATTTAAAAGAACTTTTGTATTCTACCAAATTATATGGCCTATTACCAATATCTGTAAGGGGTGGATACCCCTTACTCAGCTATCTCTTAGCAGATTTTAAGGAGCGAATGCTCCTCCAGTTAGGAAACTTTACCTTAAAGGCAGTCACAATAATATCCACCGCCTCATCCACACTCAAATAATTAGTATTAATTACCACATCATAGTAATTGGCATTACTAGCATTCTTTGAAAAATACTGCCTAATATACTCTTTTCTCTGTTTATCATATTTTTTTACCCTCTCTCTAGCCTCGTACAAAGTTCTCTTCTCATACTTTGCCGTAAACCCAGCCCTCACCAAGTATGGAGCTACAATCCTCACATTCAAACCTCCATACTGGCTAGTAATAAAATTGCCTCCCCTTCCAATAATCACGCAGTTGCCTTTCTTGGCCACCGATAAAACCACTTCAAACAAACTTTTAATAAAAGTCTGCTCCGAAACATAATCAGGATTAAGTAGAGAGTGAACCAAGTCATTCATAAAACTTCGCTCTTTTTCATCTAAAGTTGCAATCAATGCCTGTCTTTGCTTAGACTTCCTAGAAATCATCTCAATCAATTTTTTATCAAAATACTTAAAGTTAAGCTTCTTTGCCACTTTTTTTGCAATCAATCTCCCTCCACTACCAGCTTCTCTAGATACGGTGATAAAAGGTTTAAACACCATTTTCTTCTTAACTCCATCAAAAGATTTATCTCTTGTCACCAACTCTCTCCTCTTGACACTATTGGTTATTAAATCATGAAGTATTCCCATAAAAAGACTCCTTAATATTTATACAAGCAGGCCTAATACAATTATACCGCAACCATCAATGTGTAGTTAATAAACAAACAACTGCCACCACTTTTTATAATTAGCTCTCTCCTCACCTTGATCTTCCTCAACCATTTTTTCTTCAATAACGCTAGCAATCAATCTTTCTGGCACAATCACCACTTCTTCATTAGCCTTAGACATCTTCAAAGTATTTCTTACTTGTTTCTCCCACCACTCTCCACTCTCAATTTCCTCTATTCGTAGCTTAAGCTCTCTAGACTCTTCTTTGGTAGCTAATAGTTCATTTTCCGCCTCAATTAACCGATCATCACTCTTTCTCAATCTAACAATGTCTTTTACAAGTTTAACCGATATCAACACGCTTATGGCCATAATAACATAAGCTAAAAGCCTTTTTTTACCTGTTGACATCTATCCTCCTGATTGTTATTATAAGATACTTTTTATGAGTGATAGTAATACAGACCTTCAAGTTGCCCGAAAAAACTTTGTCGACCATCTTAAAAAATTAGGCCGTTCAACTGCTACCATCCTAGCATATAACAAAGATGTAGACCAACTGATCCAGTTCATCGCCCAAGACAAAATTTCTAACCCAACTGAACTAACTTCCGATCATATTGAAAACTTTAAAAACGATCTGGCTGAGCAAAGCTATACTTCAAAATCAATTTCTAGAAAACTAAACTCTATCAAAACTTTCTGTAAATTTTTAATGGAAAAAAACATCATTACTGATAATCCTGCCCTCTTGGTCGCCCACCCCAAGTACGAAGTCAAACCCCCAAGAATTCTTACAAAAATGGAGTACCGTAGTTTAAGAGATGTCTGCCGAGACGACATTCGAGTCTACGCCATCGTTGAATCTTTACTTCAAACCGGAATTAGAATTGGTGAACTAGCAAACCTAGAGTTAAACGATATTGACACCGATCATCTCACTATCAAACCCTTCGAGTCTCACGAACAACGCCAGGTTCCTTTAAATAAAGCTGTTCAAGTAGCTCTCGCAAGTTACCTAAAAGTTAGACCAAAAACCAAAACCAAAAAAGTTTTTGTTACCAAAAACGGTCGCCAATTTTTAATCAGAAACATTAGAACCGCCATCGATAGATACTTTAAACTAGCCGATATCAAAAACGCCAAAGTCAATGACTTAAGACACACCTTTATTGCCCACCAACTAGAAGCCGGTACTCCTCTAACTTTAATTTCTCAATTAGTTGGCCACAAAAGACTATCTACCACCGAAAAATATCTAGAAGTTGTCAACCCAAAACC